>NZ_JACGVF010000099.1:0-298730 GCF_014077085.1 Colwellia sp. MB02u-9 | reverse complement strand
GTTTAATTTTTAATTTTTAATTTTTAATTTTTAATTAAAGTTTAATCGACCCAATAAAAGAGAGCTTAGGCTCTCTTTTTTTTTCTCTCATAACCTCGCACTTGATCTCTTTAAAGTTAACACTAGCTCTGTGCATTTAAGTAAAGCGCTTGTCATCATCCTCAAACATTAAAATACAATTAAAAGATAATTAAAAGATAATTCAGTTATCCCCATTTAATTAAGTGGACTACTTGTTCATACAGAAAAATGGGTAAATGGTATAACAGGGTAGTTTTTCATTTTAACCATTAAAAATGAACAGGTCATTAATCAACTTGCTATTAAATAGCCGCTTCACCTCAAGGCGTAGTTGCAGAGTTAAGCTAGAACATCGGATTAAGGCACAATTACCTATATAGCTAAAAACTTCCGACAAACATTAATGTACTAATGCCGTTGAGCCATGGATAGCTGAAAACGGCTAAAAACGGCGAGATAATTATCAATCAGTATCTTGCCTATATAAATGTCGGTACTTACCTTTAAACTTTAGTCTTTAATCTTTTTTCTGGAGCCATAAACATCGGCCGTGAGGAGTTTTCACTGCGCGCAACAAGATCATAAACGTAATAAAACGGCTATAACTCTTCTTCGACTTACTGAAATCTACCAACGAAATAAAAAAAATTGGTTTTAAAGCAGACTTAGTCAATCAATAAGACAATAAAACATAAAACGTTTAGCAAAATTTTAGTGATCATTAAAAAATCTCGTGGTAAAAGCTAGCAAGGAAGTTATTAAATAGTCATGATAAGTAAACTCATTAAACTAGCTTACGATTAACTTTGTCTTTTGGGGGCTATTTCTGTGCAGATATCCGACAAATTGCACAGCGATTAGCCAAACAAGAAAAAAGTCTTATTTTTTGATAAAAAACGGTTGACGTAAGGCGATCAGATTTGCATAATACGCGCCACTTGCTTAGAGGCGAGATGGAAAGGCTACATAGCTCAGCTGGTTAGAGCACATCACTCATAATGATGGGGTCCCAGGTTCAAATCCCGGTGTAGCCACCACTTTCCACTCTTAGTAAGAAATAGAAAAAATGCGGGTTTGGCGGAATTGGTAGACGCGCTGGATTTAGGTTCCAGTATCGAAAGATGTGAGAGTTCAAGTCTCTTGACCCGTACCATTCTACTAACAAGTATCATCATGATATTTGTTAGAAAGTAAGTAACATTGTTGGGGTATAGCCAAGCGGTAAGGCAGCGGGTTTTGATCCCGTCATTCTGAGGTTCAAATCCTCATACCCCAGCCACTTTCTTCTAAGTTATTTGAAAGTTCATCAATGTTTCTCACTTTAATCTAAAAGTATCCAGTTGGGGTATAGCCAAGCGGTAAGGCAGCGGGTTTTGATCCCGTCATTCTGAGGTTCAAATCCTCATACCCCAGCCACTTTCTTTTATGTTAATTGTTTTATGATTTCAATTTATTGAGATTACTACCTGAATATGCGGGAGTGGCGGAATTGGTAGACGCGCTGGATTTAGGTTCCAGTATCGCAAGATGTGAGAGTTCGAGTCTCTCCTTCCGCACCAATTCTAGATATAAATTTTCTTCCTGTACTTCTATATAGTTATCATCATTAAACTTCTCTTATACATCTCCTAGATACTAGCTATTATTCCCCATAAAAAATACACTTTAACTTTTAATCTAAGCTGATTTTTACTCTCGATCCCTTTCAAAATAAATACGCTTGCTACTATTCTGATCATTTCTCCTGATTCAAAACATACTGCTATGTTATTTATTTAATCACTATCGCTGCATGGATGCGTTTATTAGACCTTGCAGGCGCCTATTGTCCTGAACAAGGCATTATTAAAATAAACGCCCTGTCTTTGGCCGTTTTCCCTGCGAATAAAGTAGAGCAGATAACTAATCAAACGGGAATCAAACGGGTATAAGATATTAAATTAACGCTATACACCACACGCATAAGCTAAGGCTTTATTTTTCAAGTTTGGCACTTTATTTACCATCATTAAGCCCGCATTTCGGGCAAGCTTGACTAAAGGTGATACATGGCCAAATGACAAATATAATGCATCCATCGTCGTCATCATTAATAAATTATCCGTTCTTCTTTTTTGTTGATAACGCGATAAAACGTCTGGTTGATGCCATAACTCGCCATCACCGATAGCTTTTGCAATAACATGCTGCAAGGCTTTAACATCTTTAAAGCCTAAATTAACCCCTTGTCCTGCCATAGGATTAATCGTATGTGCCGCGTCGCCTATTAACAGTACTCGGCCTTTCTGGTATTGATTCGCATGTCGCCGTGTTAGGGGAAACGAGGCTTTATTAGTAATGGCTATTTTTCCTAAACAGCTTGGAAAATGCTGCATTATCTCTTGCGCTAGAGTGTCATGGGATAATGCTGATAAGCGCTTTATTTCATCTTTATTATGATACCAAACTAATGAAGCACAATTGCCTGACATAGGGAGCATGGCAATCGGGCCTGTTTGAAAAAACTGTTGCCAAGTTATATCTTGTTGTGGTTTTTCTGTCTCGACATTGATTAACAGAGCAGATTGGGCATAGTCCCAACCTGTGGTGCCAATATTCACCAGTTTACGGACATAAGAATTCGGACCATCGGCACCAATAACTACGTTAGCTTTTATAGTGCCTGACGATAAAGTTAACTCAACGTCTGTCGGACTTTGCTCAAGTTTAATTAAGGTTTCAGGGCACAATAAAGTAATATTGCTGTGTTGCTGCATTTGTTGCCATAAAGAAAGTTGTATCAACCTATTTTCAACAATATGGCCTAAATGCGTTTGTTCGATATCTTTGGCATTAAACTCGGTGTAGCTGCGCTCAATCTCCCATACGCCAAGGCGCTTATAGGGGCACACTCGCCATTTTTGCAACTGCTGCCAAGCACTTAATTGTTTTAACAATTGCTCTGAGGCTAACGAAATCGCTGAAACCCTCAAGTCAAAGGCTTGTTCAGGAGAAAACTTTTTTGGCACACTTTTTTCAATAATGGCCACACTTAATCCTAACTCAGCCAGTGATAAAGCACTTGCCGCACCTACCATGCCACCACCAACAACAACACAATCAAACTGATTCATCATGATTTTTACAACTTTATGAACGTTAGGTTATTCTACCCAACCTGATATCTTAATTCGATGTTTATGTGCCAGATTATGCAGCAATAACCACATCACTCATGTTCTGATTATTTTAGCTGATGAGCCTAACTCACGACTCGGTTATTTATTTGCTCGTTTTACCCGCAGATAAAGTGAACCCTCGCATTAATGAACCGAATAAAACTCAAGTAAAGCACTCGCAACAAAACGCCCCATTAAGCGTTTAAAGGTCAAACTAGGCGCTTCAAATTTATGATGACTCATAGCGCTAAACTAAAAACTTAAAACTATTTTTAACCAAGATATTTCTAAGCTAGCATCATAGGCAAAGAAAGAGTAAAATATGCCTCCTTAAATTCTCTAGCAAAAACTAGAATCAATTCATAGAAAAGATTAGGCGCGAAACAATGAGTAAAAAGCTATATATCAAAACTTGGGGCTGTCAAATGAACGAGTATGACTCGCAGAAAATGGCTGAACTTTTAGACTCTACCCATGGCTTTGAATTAGCCGAAGCAGCAGAAGATGCTGATGTTATCTTACTTAACACCTGCTCTATCCGTGAAAAAGCACAAGAAAAAGTGTTTCATCAGTTAGGTCGTTGGAAAAACCTCAAAGTAAAAAATCCTGATTTAATCATAGGTGTTGGTGGTTGTGTTGCTTCACAAGAAGGCGATGCTATTCGTCAACGTGCCCCTTATGTAGATATGGTTTTTGGTCCACAAACCTTGCACCGTTTACCTGAAATGATCCAGCAAGTTACCGGTCACAAAGGTCATGTTGTTGATGTGAGCTTCCCAGAGATTGAAAAATTTGACCGTTTACCTGAGCCAAAAGCCGATGGGGCTACTGCCTTTGTTTCTATTATGGAAGGTTGTAGTAAATATTGTACCTTCTGTGTAGTACCTTATACCCGCGGTGAAGAAGTCAGTCGTCCGCTTGATGATGTATTATATGAAATTGCTCAACTTGCCGAGCAAGGTGTGCGCGAAGTCAATTTACTTGGCCAGAATGTTAACGGTTATCGCGGCGATTCGCATGACGGTAGTATTTGTCGTTTTTCTGAACTGTTGCGCCTAGTCGCTACCATTGACGGTATTGACCGCATTCGCTATACCACATCACATCCAATCGAATTTACTGATGATATTATTGATGTTTACGCTGATGTGCCTGAGCTTGTTAGTCACTTACATTTACCCGTGCAAAGTGGCTCAGACCGTATTTTAACGCAAATGAAGCGTGGCCATACCGCTTTAGAGTACAAGTCTCAAATCCGTAAATTGAAAAAAGTTCGACCTGACATTTGTATGTCATCTGATTTTATCATTGGTTTTCCAGGTGAAACTGATGCGGATTTTGAAGCGACCATGAACTTAATTAAAGCAGTAGATTTTGATTTAAGTTTCAGCTTTATTTACAGTGCACGCCCAGGTACGCCTGCGGCCGATATGGTTGATGACATTAGTGATGAAACTAAAAAGCAACGTTTACAAATATTGCAAGACCGTATCAGTCAACAAGCACTGCAAATTGCACGTCATATGCTTGATACCGAGCAACGTATTCTAGTTGAAGGTCCGTCCAAGAAAAATCCAATGGAATTGCGTGGCCGAACAGAAAATAATCGTATCGTAAACTTTGTTGCTCCACATACCGTTATTGGCCAATTTGTTGATGTCAAGATTACGGATGTTTATGCCAACTCCTTACGCGGTGAACTGGTTCGTCAAGAAAGTGAAATGGGGTTACGTATCGCCCATTCACCCGCTGACATTTTAGCGAACAACCATCACCAAGCAGAACAAAATCCAGTGAATGAGCTAGGGGTAGCCACCTTTACGCCTTAAGCTATTATTATTCATAAAAGTAAATATTAAGGGCAAATAATTATTTGCCCTTTTAACATGTTACTTCAAACACTTGGGAGCAGCAATTGAGTAAAAATACCAGTATAACTTTTGAACTATCTCCAGCCGATAATAATCGTCTGGCCAATTTGTGTGGCGCTATAGACGACAACCTTAAGACGATAGAACGTCGAATGGGCGTTGAGATCAGCTACAGAAGCCATGAGTTTAAAGTCACCGGTAAAAGTGTCAATGCAGAGGCTGTGAAGCAACTTTTGATCAATCTTTACCTTGAAACTGAAACCGTTAAAGGTAAGTCAAACACCATTACCGCTAAAATGCTGCACTTAGCCATTGTCGAAGCCGGAGTCTTAGAAGCCGCACCAAGCAAGCTTGATGCTAAATACGACGATATGGTGACGATAAAGACCAAACGTGGCATGGTCAAGCCACGTAACGAAAGCCAGCAAAGTTATGTCCAAAATGTGATTACCAATGATATCAGCTTTGGTGTTGGTGTTGCCGGTACAGGTAAAACTTACCTAGCGGTGGCCTGCGCTGTTGATGCTTTAGAGCGTCAAGAAGTCAGACGTATATTACTGACCCGCCCAGCCGTAGAAGCGGGTGAAAAGCTCGGATTTTTACCTGGTGATTTATCGCAAAAAGTCGACCCATATCTACGTCCGTTATACGATGCGCTATTTGAAATGCTCGGTTTTGAAAAAGTTGAAAAGCTGATTGAGCGTAATGTCATCGAAGTGGCTCCATTGGCCTACATGCGCGGTAGAACATTAAACGATGCCTTTATTATTCTTGATGAAAGTCAAAATACTACCGTAGAACAAATGAAAATGTTCTTAACCCGTATCGGCTTTAACTCACGCGCCGTGATCACAGGTGACATAACTCAGGTAGATTTACCACGCGGACAAAAATCTGGCTTACGCCATGCTATTGAAGTATTAGTGGATATACCCGGCGTTAGTTTTAACTTCTTTCAAGCAAAAGATGTGGTACGCCACCCTGTTGTCGGTCATATAGTTGAAGCTTATGAAGCGTTTGAGCAAAAAGAGCAACGCTTAAAAGCAGAAAAACAACAAGCGCGCGAACAACAGCAAAAAGCAGAAGCCTTAGCCGCTGCAAGCGAAAGCAAACATGGCGAATAACGTGGCTAATATTGTCGTCGATTTACAATTGGCTTGTGATGATAAGACGGTGCCTGAACTCAGTGACTTTCAACGTTGGACTGAGGCTACGCTAGTGCCATATGAAAAATCATTTGAACTTACCATTAGATTGGTCAATAGTGATGAAAGCCGTCAGCTTAATCATCAATATCGAGGCAAAGACAAAGCCACCAATGTTTTATCATTTCCATTTGAAGTACCTGAAGGCATTGAACTTGATTTATTAGGTGATCTTATTATTTGCGTTGATGTTGTTGAGCAAGAAGCCGCAGAACAACACAAATCTATCAATGCCCATTGGGCGCACATGGTTGTACATGGCTGCTTACATTTATTGGGTTTCGATCATATTGACGATGATGAAGCAGAAGAAATGGAAGCACTTGAAACGAAAATAATCACAGGTTTGGGCATAGCTGCGCCTTATGAAATACAATAGCAGCCAATATTTAATCGTAAGCGGGCTCATTGATGAATTCGCTTAGTATAAATAACAAACCATTATTTGATCTCTGTCAGTAAAATAGTTACTGAAGAGAATTAAGCAACAATTTAGTACTTGAAATTAACTACGATCGGTTACAAACTAGTCGAATAATTAAATAGTACTAAATTCAACGAACAAGGAATTAAAAAGGCTCTATGAGCGACGACCAACCCCACTCTAGTAACGGTTCTTCAAATAAGTCAATCTTGACTAAGATTATACAAATATTTACCGGAGAACCGAGAAGCAAAGAGCAGCTAGTCAATGCATTAAATGATGCTGAAAACCATGAATTTATCAACCCTGAGATCAAGCAAATGATCGAAGGCGTACTCGAAGTATCTGATATGCGAGTACGTGATATTATGATCCCTCGGTCACAAATGGTCACCTTAGATATTAATGATCCGTTAGAGAAATCACTCGCCATTATAGTGGATTCTGGACATTCAAGATTTCCCGTGATTAATGATGATATTGACGACGTTGAAGGCATCTTATTAGCGAAGGATTTACTCGCTTACGGCTTTAGCCAATTCGATGAAACATTCACCATTGCACAAATTATTCGTCCGGCCATTATTGTTCCTGAGAGTAAAAAAGTTGATCCACTTTTAAAAGAATTTCGCCAACAGCGTTATCATATGGCGGTTGTCGTTGATGAATACGGTGGTGTTTCAGGTGTGGTGACCATCGAAGATATTCTAGAGCTGATTGTCGGTGAAATTGAAGACGAAACCGATGATGCCATGGAAGAAGATATTAAGTACCTTGCCGGCCAAGTTTATCAAGTGAAATCACTTACTGACCTTAACGACTTTAATAATTACTTTAATTTTCAATTCAATGAACGTGATGCCGATACCATAGGGGGTATTGTTACCCAACACTTTGGTCATATGCCGAAAAAAGGTGAAAAAATCACCATCAATAAAGTTATATTCAAAGTCACCGCTGCCGATAACCGTCGCATTCAAACCTTGCAAATTACCGTACCAAAAGAGCATGTAGTTGCAGGTAAAGTTGCTGATTAATCCTTTATGCTAAATAAATTCTTTACACGAATTAACCACAAGATCATTAATAAAGACAATGGCCTCAGTTTTTTACTGGGGCTTGCATTAGTACTCTGCTATGCACCATTTTCTTATTATTGGCTAATGGCAATAATATTACCCACTTGGCTATATTCGCTACAAGGAAAATCAGCTAGAGCGGCAGCCAAGCAAGGTTTTATCTTTGCCTTTGGTTGGTTTTCTGCGGGTATCAGTTGGGTACATGTCAGTATCGACCAGTTTGGTGGTTTACCGCTGATTGTGTCGATATTATTAATGGTGCTGCTGTGTGTCTATTTAGCGCTATTTCTCGCCCTTGGCTGCTATTTGGCTGCGCGTTTTTCCTATCAACAAAAACTTAATCTTTGGCTTTTATTACCCTTTTGGCTACTTGCTGAGTTCTTACGTGGCGTATTACTCACCGGCTTTCCTTGGTTAACTTTAGGTTATAGTCAGATTGACGGTCCTTTGGCGGTGTTTGCCCCTATCATGGGCGAGAAAGGTATCAGCGCCCTAGTCATTACCCTCAGCATTGCCATAGTTTATATTGTTAAACAGCGCAAACCTTGGCGACATATTGCCTTACTTGTCGCCATTAGTTTAGCAAGCCTAGCCTTACAGAATAAAGTTTGGGTGTCAGCAACAGGTCAGTCTGTTAACACTGTGATGGTACAAGGCAATATCAAGCAAGCAATGAAATGGTCACCAGAGTTAACTTGGCCAACCATGTTAAGCTACTTAGATTTAACCCGGAAAAATTATCCTGCTGATATTGTTATTTGGCCAGAATCAGCCATCACGGCAATAGAGCCAAGTACCCAAGCGCAAGATTTCTTACAAATAGCACAAAACTCAGCCTTATTAAATAACAGCGCTATTATTTCCGGTATCATTGATTACAACATCAATAGCAGAAATTATTACAATAATTTAATCGTACTGGGTAAAGAATTACCGAGTGACAGTCAAGGCAGTTACCAATATAACAATCAGAATCGTTATGCTAAGCACCACTTACTGCCCATAGGTGAGTTTGTGCCCTTTGCTGATTGGTTAAGACCACTAGCAGCGATTTTTAATTTGCCGATGTCGTCTTTTAGTCGTGGTGAATATGTGCAAAAAAACCTCGTCGCTAATGGTTATCACTTACTACCACTGATCTGCTTTGAAGTCGCTTTTGCAGAACAACTTAGCGCTAATTTTTCTAACCAAACTGATTTACTCTTAACCGTGAGTAATGATGCTTGGTTTGGTGATTCACATGGCCCACACCAACACTTAGAAATTGTTCGAATGCGTGCGCTAGAGTTTGGCCGACCTTTTTTGCGGGCAACCAACAATGGCATTACCGCTGTTATTGACCATCAAGGTCATATTCTTAAACAAATCCCACAATTTGAACAAGCCATACTGAGCAGTCAAGTAGCTTTAGTCACTGGACTAACACCTTATGCGCGCTATACGCGTGTTATCGACTTTGTTATTCCTTTATTACTTTTATTACTGGCGTTGATACGCCGTTTTCAATATAGAGCCAAATCATAAAACCTTAACAGCCGTGCTAATAACACAGACTTTTATAACAACAAAAAACGGTGTTAATAAGCCCTACCACAAGCAAAATAAGTTAATCGTCAATAGTGCTAGCGACTTAACACCTGGACTAAGGTTATGATTTTATCTTATTCTCCTTTCAGAGCCTTTAGGCATTTTGCTCATAAAAAGCTCCGAGTCCATAGATAAAACAGCTAAAGTTTTCATTATTTTTCATGTTAGTATTTAGTGATAATAAAAAGGTACATCAAGGAAATACAATGATTAGACTATCCACCTCAATAAAGTCGGCAATACTCATCGCAACATTGAGCCCAGCCCTAGTGTTTGCAAAAACTACGTTAATTACCAATATTCAAGGCTATACCATAACGGGCAGCGAACTAGAAAGCTTCGCTGCGATTGCCTTTACCGATGACAAAATCGATAAAATATATTCAGCAACAGACACGCTACCAAGCAGAAAAAATTTAACCGTGATTGATGGTAAAGGAAAAACCTTAATCCCGGGTTTGATTGATTCCCATGGTCATATTTTAAACTACGGTTTAAGCCTATTACGCGCAGATTTAGTCAACAGTGCTTCAGAGCAAGACGCCGTTAATAAGACCTTAGCCTACGCCAAAGCCAACGCGGGGCTGACATGGATACAAGGTCGCGGCTGGAACCAAACCCAATGGCCAAGTAATGCCTTCCCTAATGCAGAGAGTTTAGACCAGCACTTTATCGAGCAACCGGTCTGGCTTGAACGTGTTGATGGCCATGCCGGCTGGGCAAATTCAAAAGCGATGGCGCTGGCAGGCATCACAAAAGATACCGTATCACCAGAAGGCGGTGAGATTATTAAAGATAAGACTGGCCTACCTACAGGTGTTTTTATCGATAATGCCATGGCACTCATTAATGACAGTATCGCGCCTTTAACTATCAAACAGCAAAAACAAGTGTTGGTCAAGGCGATGGACTCGCTTGCCAGTTATGGCCTTACTAGCGTGCATGATGCTGGTATTGACACCGATAACCTTAATGCTTTTAAAGAACTCAGCCAAGAACAAGCGATGAGTATTCGCGTTAATGCTATGTTGTATTTACCGTCGGCTAAGTGGCAACAAACGTTAGCTAACGGTCAATATCGCAGCAAAGACGATATGTTAACCTTTAATAGCGTTAAAATTCAAACCGATGGTGCCTTAGGCAGTCGCGGTGCGGCATTAATTGAAGATTATTCTGACCACCCAGGTCATAAAGGCTTACTGTTAAATACCCCGCAAGAATTTGAACATTTAGTTAATACTTCAATGCGCCAAGGCTATCAAGTTAACAGTCATGCCATTGGTGACAATGCGAATAAACTGGTACTTGATACCTACGAAAAACAGATCAAAGCGACTAATACCAAAGCGTTACGTCACCGTGTTGAACACGCACAAGTATTACGACTTGAAGATATACCGCGTTTTGCAGCGCTAGATCTTATTGCTGCCATGCAAGCAACCCACGCGACCAGTGATAAAAACATGGCACAAGACCGACTTGGGCCAAGCAGAATGTTAGGCGCCTATGCCTGGAGAAAGTTACTCGATGCTAAAGTAATGATTGCGGCTGGTTCAGATTTCCCCGTTGAATCACCCAATCCATTTTTTGGTCTACATGCCTCAATTACTCGTCAAGATCATACCAATAGTCCCGAAGGTGGTTGGTTTGCTGATCAGAAAATGACACCGCTAGAAGCTTTTAGAAGTTTCACCTTAGATGCCGCCTATGCTGGCCATCAAGAAAACATCATTGGCAGCTTAGCCCAAGGGAAGAAAGCTGATTTTGTTTTACTCGACAATAATTTATTTACCATGCCTGAGCAAAATATCTGGCAAATATCTGTGGATAAAACTTGGGTAAATGGCAAGTTGGTGTATAAAAAGTAGTGACTATGATCGCAATAATAAACTTTATTAAGCAGTTTTGGCAGGCTATAACAATCGTGATTTTAGTACTAATAACAGTTGCTTCGCTCTACCCTGCCCAGCATTTGCCCAGTGTACCTGGCAGTGATAAAATCCATCACTTTATTGCCTATTGCGCTTTAATGTTGCCTACCGCACTACGTTGGCCTAAGTATTGGTTAGCCTTTGCCTTGTTATTCATTACGTGGAGTGGCTTAATTGAATTGATTCAGCCACACGTTAATCGTTATGGTGAATGGTTAGATCTGGCGGCTAACACCGGAGGTGTAATATTAGCGATAATTATTGCACAAGGGCTACATGGATTAATTGCGCTAAAGAAAGCATAGTATAATCAGTAAGCTAGCATCAGTAAACTAGTATGCTGCGCTTATGAGCACTGAAGTATTAATGCGTTTATGAAGATAAAAAAAGCCCATATGGGCTTTTTTTATCTTCATCATACTGGCTAGAGCATTATTTTTGATAAATCGTCGCTTTATTACGGCCATTATCTTTCGATTGATATAAAGCGTTATCGGCATGCTCAAGCCACTGTCTTTCTGAGCTATAGTTTGGTTGAATTTGTGCAACCCCTAAGCTAATAGTGTATTGAACCTCAATGCCATTATAAATAACCACTGACTCTGCTACTGTTTTACGCAAGCGCTCAGCAAATATTAGCCCGCCTTCTGCATGAGTATCCGCCAATAAAATAATAAACTCTTCACCGCCATAGCGAGCTGAAATATCAGTTTCTCGTACTTGTTCACGGATAAACTTAGCTAAATGGCGAATCACATCATCACCTACTAAATGGCCATAGTTATCGTTAACAGCCTTAAAGTGATCTATGTCTAACATAACTAAGCAACTAGCATGTTGGTTACGCGTATAGCGCTTAAACTCAGCAGCTATACATTGCTGCCAATGATTACGATTAAATAATTGTGTCAGGCCATCGGTTCGACTCAAAATAGCTAAATCAGCGTTAGCTTTTTTTAACTGCTTTTTCTGCGTAGCATTATCAGTTACGTCGTAAACTAATAAACATAAATGAGAAACTTCACCCGTAGTCGACTTTAAAGGAATAAAGGTTGTATTTTGGTACATAAACTCAGCGGTACCGGTAATAGGGCGATAATTGTTAAATTTGAAGACATAAGGGCGTTGCTCCCAAATAGTAAACGCTTTGTTTTTTAATAAAAAAACTGATTCCGCTTTACGACGAAACCAGTCTTGGGGTATTTCGTCAAAAAGATCAAAGAGCAACTTACCTTTAACTTCACGCGGCAATAAGCCACTGTGGTTTTCCATAAAACCATTCCAAATTTGAATGGTGTAATCACGATCAAGTACTACCAGGCCAACATCAATGGTATGAAGTACTTCCATCATCCAATGTAATTCGTTCAACTGTTCAGTTTGTAATGACATGATTAATCCAACAAGTAAGCTATTTTATGATTAAGTACGGCTAACGATTGTTCAGTAAAGAGCAGCAGTAGATCAAATTTAATAGGGTAGTTTTCGATACTATAACTAATTTCAATCGCGAGCGTTTTCTTCCATTTATTAGTATTTGTCGCAATTAATTCAGAAATTTTCCTATGTTGACCTAACACAACTGGATGGCCCTGACTAAAGGACATATCAAGCTGTTCTGCAATACCACTTAAACACGCACCAATAAGTAAGTTAGCCATATCCATTAACAACTCTAACTCAACATTGTTGTCTAATTTGTCTTCATATTTCATCAAAGAAGCAATGTCTTTAAAGCTGGAGTCATTAAGAATTAAAAGTGCTTCGCCTGAGATGCCAGCACCAATAAAACCTTGACAGATACCTGAGGTTTCATCTTTGTTCTCAACGTCCGAAAGCGCCATGGTTAACTCACTGACTTCAATTAAATTAACATTAGGAATGGGTAAAACAACAACAACGTCCAGTAAACGAGCGAGCAAATCGCCTGCCTGCCCCATAGCTACATTAGTGATTTCTTGATAACAATCAAGCATTTCACTATCAACTTTAGTAATGGATTTCTGGGTTGCTGCCACAGCAGGCTTTCTCACTGATGCGCTTTTTACCGGGCCAGTTGATTGATTTATCAGTTTAGCTGTATCATTTTCAGCAATGATGAGATCTTCTTTACTGAAAACCCCATAAGCACTCAATACTTCAGTGAGTTTGCTTTTATCAACCGGTTTTTTAATGAAGTCTAATGCACCTAACCCCTTCACTCTTTGATGTGCTTCAGGTTGAATGTCACCTGATATAACAATGGCAAGGGTTGGCAGGTCTTGTTTCAATATGGTTTCTAGTACTTGATAGCCGTCCATTTCTGGCATGTTCAAATCAAGTAATAAGATATCACCTTTACCTGCCTTAATTGCCGCTATGGCTTCAACACCATTACTGGCAAATGTTAAATCAACATCCCAGCCATCAGGAAGTGAGCGCGCGACTTGTTTTCGCGCCATAGTGGAGTCATCACAAATAAGTAAAGAAGTTGGCATAACAAAAAAGCCCTAGGTTGGGATAGCAAAAGATAACTCAAGTGAAATTTTCAGCAAGATATACTCAGGAATAAAAGATTAAGATATATTTATGCTACGATATTTAGTGGTGGTTTTTAAAATAAAACACGATTAATTCGCATTTTTTTCTACACTTTTTTCTACACTTTTTTCTTACAAAAAGGTAAGCTTGGGGTCTAGTTTACCTTAAGTAAATATCGAAATTATGAATATTTTTAAATTAACCGCAATTGCCTTACTTAGCTCAGTGTTTTTCTCTTCAGCCAGCGCTGATATTTCTGTACCTGAACTGACAGAAACTACCAATTTAGTCATGGCAGGTAATAAGTACGTTACCTTACTTGGCAATCAAGTAAAAGTAGGAGATCAAGCACCTGACTTTAAGGTAGTAACTCAGTCATTTTCACCCGTTACCTTGGCTGAATTTAAGCAAAAACCTGTGTTAATTTCAGTTGTACCGAGTTTAGATACTGGTGTTTGTTCTATTCAAACTAAGCGTTTTAATGATGAAGTAGCAAATTTACCCGAAAACGTGGTTATGTTAACCATTAGCAATGATTTACCTTTTGCGCAAAAACGTTTTTGTAAAACTGAAAAAGTACAAAATATCAAAGTGTTATCTGATGCTGTCTGGCGAGACTTTGGTCATAATTATGGTTTGCTTATTAAAGATATGGGCTTGTTAACACGCGCTATTTTCATTATTGATGTTGACGGAAAAATCGCTTACAAAGAATTAGTCGGCAATATTTCTCAACACCCAGATTACGACACAGCGTTAACCAAATTAAGATCAATGAGTCAAACAGTTCAACCAACAAAAACCACAACAAGTGAGCATTCTGGCTAGCACTTTTCAAACTATAGCATGATGAGAGCCAATAGAAAATATTAGCTCTCATCAACTAATAAGCGTAAAACAAATAATTATATATTTAAAAATCAATAAGTTAAAAATAAATTCAACAATAACTCAACTATATCCCCTCCTTGCTCTTGAAATTAAATGCATTAATCCCATCTTTAATAGTGTAGTCGCCGATAGGGTCTACATTAACCGCCTGTTCAATATTGAAAGGCACAATTAAACTCTGTAAACGTTTAATTTCAGTTGTCACAATTCGCAGCTTTAGCTGGTTTTAGCATCAGAAATATATTTACAGAGACAACATATTGCTAAACTTAAATAGGATATGAATTATGCGTACAGCTACAGATTTCAGCCCACTTTACCGCTCATTTATCGGATTCGATCACTTAGCCGGATTAATTGACAAAGCATCAAGGGCAGATAAACAACCTTCTTACCCTCCGTATAACGTAGAGTTACTGGCGGAAGATCAATACCGTATAACCATGGCAATCGCTGGCTTTGCTGAACAAGAACTCGACATTGAATCAAAGCAAGACACACTCATAGTTACTGGTACAAAAAGCGCTAGCGACAGTAATAAAGAGCGTAAGTATTTGCATCAAGGTATTGCTGATCGTAACTTTGAACGTAAGTTTCAATTAGGCGAGCATGTTAAAGTCATTGGTGCGTTTATAGAGCATGGCTTACTGTCTATAGATTTAGAACGAGAAATACCGGAAGCGCTAAAACCAAGAAAAATTGCGATTAACGGCAAAAGCTTATTACAACAACGTAATGCCAATGTAATAGAAAAAAATTAACCCCTTTGTTTAAATAGTTTCTCCCTGTTGTTTTGCCCAGTCTGTGACTGGGCTTTTTTATAAATAAAATACGGTTAAAAACTGATCTCAGCTAATAAAGTTCGTGTTTAGCATCAACTTATACGTCTTTTAATTCACTTGCTTTTTCATGAGAAAAAATGGCTTAATACCAGGTATAAAATTTAGTCAGGCGTTATGCTAGTTATCAATTTTATCACTCTGTATTTTTTCATTTTATCCCTTAAAAATGAACAGCTAATTAATCAACTTGCTATTACATACTGTTCATAAACACGACTTGACCAGGCAACTCAGCACAAAGGTCGTTGCTATTTTATTATCACTAAAGCGATATCAATATAATCCGCGCTAACGATTAAATTTATTGTGATACTGAACCATTTACTTTTCAGTATCACAATAAAGACACGTTAAGGGCTAGGCTTGTTATTTCGCCATAACATCAAGTAGCGCATATACCGTAGCTTCAACACCTGATTTAATCGCCGGCTCAGGGGTTATTTTAAATTGCGGACTATGATGACTTGGCACAGCCGCGCCACCCGCTTGTGCGCGCTCAAAATCAGCTTTTGGCGTGCCGCCTACTTTAAAATAAACGCTAGGAATATAAGGCTGAGTGGTAAAAAAGCCAAAATCTTCTGCGCCCATACCCGTTTCTGCCGGCTCTAATAGCGCGTCAGCACCCATTTTTTCGCTTAATACGTTTTTCAAACGCTTAGCCAACTTTTTATCATTAAAGGTCGGTGGGTAAGCGAATTCACTGACCACAACTTCCGGTAATTTGTCTTCTGGCACACCTGCAGTACGTGCTGTACCAATAGCAACACGCTTAATTGCCGATAGTAACTGCTCACGTACCTCTGGTGTTAAGCTGCGTACTGTTAACTGCAACTTAGCTTCATCTGAAATAATATTATGCTTAGTACCGGCATGAAATGAACCTACTGTGATAACACCTGCATAACGGGGAGCCAACTCACGACTAATAATCGTTTGTAAGTTATTCACAATTTGCGCACCGATCACGACAGGATCTTTACCTTGATGTGGTGAAGCACCATGAGCACCAATACCATGTACCCTAATATCAACCGTATCCGCACCGGCATAAGGTGAGCCTTCGTCTACAATTATCTTACCCGCTTCTGAATTAGCGGTAACATGAAAAGCAAAAGCATAATCTGGTTGACCAAAACGCTGCCATAAATTATCTGCCATCATTGCAGACGCTC
This sequence comes from Colwellia sp. MB02u-9, assembly GCF_014077085.1. Taxonomy (NCBI): domain Bacteria; kingdom Pseudomonadati; phylum Pseudomonadota; class Gammaproteobacteria; order Alteromonadales; family Colwelliaceae; genus Colwellia; species Colwellia sp. MB02u-9. Next base: position 282,029 of record NZ_JACGVF010000099.1, on the reverse strand, counting down.
CTGGGCCCTTTTCTTCTGCAGGTTGCCCTATAAGCATTAAAGTGCCTGACCATTTATCTTTATTTTCAGCCATATAGCGACCAGTTCCCACTAGGCTCGTCATATGAACATCATGACCACAAGCGTGCATAACGCCAACAGTTTCGTCATTCCAATTCTGCATTTTAACGGTTGAGGCATTAGCTAAGCCTGACTGCTCGACTACGGGCAAACCGTCCATATCGGCTCGTACCATGACCATGGGGCCTTCGCCATTTTTCATTATCGCGACAATACCTGTGCCACCAACACCTTGAGTAACCTCATAACCCACAGTACTCAATTCTTGCGCTAAACGTTTTGCTGTTTTAGTTTCCATTAATGATAATTCAGGATTACGATGAAAATGATCCCATAAGGGTGCTAAGTGCTGTTGATAATCTTTTGCAATATCGTTAGCCGTGTCTTGTTCAAAGGCTAAAACGTTAGTCGTCGCAAAAGACGAGATTGTGAGTGCTGACGCAATTAAGATTGCTAGTGTTTTACGCTTCATTTTCAACTCCATAGATTGTCCAAATATCATCCCATTTTTATAACGAATCACTTTAAAATCTTGATGACTTTATTGTTATAGCAAACAGAGCGGGTAGGTAACTTACTCTACCTAGGCTAATTATCAATGTCTTGCTGTTTTCGCTAATCTGCCTAGATTCAACGACAGGCAACCTTAATTTCTAACCATTTATGTCTAATTATTATCTTATTCTTGTTGGTAATTAAAGCGACCGCTGACTGTACAAAGCTCAGTCATATCGAGTCTTTAACCACCCTTTCGCTTAACGAATATGCGCTTAATAACACATTTGTTTACTTCTTGATTTATGAGCCTCGGGGATAAGATTTTTTTAACAACAACTAAAGCTTAATTAACCGACAAAAACTTAACCTAACAGCAGCAGAAAGAATCTACTTTTTTTATGAAAAAAGTTACTGATATTAAATTTTTTATTGTGCTCAATATTATGCTGAAAGTTAAATTCAATCTTACTCATGCTACCCACAATATTGAGTTATCATTGCATAAACGCCAAGTCGATATTGCCTGCTGGTACAAGGGTAAATATCTCAACAGCAGTTCAGGTGCTATGGCCGGCTGTTTTGTATAACAAAGCCACATTGAAAATACCCAAGTTAAGCGCTTTGCGGGTTGAATGTTGAGTGTTAGCACTGATGGGCGCACAACTTATGTTATTTGTGTTACGCCCGTGTCGTTATACAATAATGTTCAAAATATTTACCATTTTGTCAGAATATTAAAGGAATTCATCTAATGTCAGTCAGAGAGCAAATAACCATTGCCGGTGCCGGCCCCGTTGGTACTCTACTTGCCGTGCTTTTAGCTCGACAAGGTTATGCCGTTAATTTATTTGAATCGCGACCTGACTCACGTAATCATAATATTTATCAGGGTAAGTCGATTAACATTGCTTTGTCTGATCGGGGATGGCTGGCATTAGCAGTTGTTGGTATTGAAGCAGAGATTAAGCAACATGCCATTGCTATGCATAAGCGCGTAATGCATGCCATTGATGGCACGATTACCGAACAAGCATATGGTCAAGAAAACCAAGCTATTTGGTCGGTTTCTCGTTCGGGTATTAATGAGCAGCTACTTGATTTAGCTGAGCAAGAGCCCTTAATAAACGTGAGATTTGAACAACGTTTAGTTGATCTTGATTTTAGCGATGCCAGTGCTAGCTTTAGCCATGATCATAAGCTTGAAAAAATATCAGCAGATATTTTATTTGGTGCCGATGGCGCTTTCTCAAAAGTGCGTCGCCTAGCACAAGACACGCCAGGTTTTAGTTCTAGCCAGTCTTATATGCCACAAAGCTATATTGAATTAAACATTCCAGCCAATGATGATGGTTCATTTAAAATAGCCAAAAATGCCTTACATATTTGGCCACGTAAAACCTTTATGCTGATTGCCTTACCTAACCCTGACGGTTCTTTCACTTGCACTTTATTTCTAGACGCTGAAGGTGAGGTTTCATTTTCTTCATTAACAAACCGCGCTGAAGTGACTGCGTTTTTTACAGAAAATTTTGCCGATGCACTCCCTTTAATGGAAAATCCGATAGATGACTTTCTCAATAAAACCGCCAGCCCATTATTTCTGCTTAATATTGACCCTTGGGTTATCAATAATACTGTCGCGTTAATTGGTGATTCAGCTCATGCCATGGTGCCTTTTTATGGTCAAGGCATGAATTGTGGTTTTGAAGATTGTCGAGTATTAAACGAATTAATTACTGAATATCAGCAAGACTGGTCAAAAATATTTCCAGCTTATCAAGTGGCTAGAAAAATAAATGCGGATGCCATTAGTGAGTTAGCGAAACGAAATTTTGTTGAAATGAGTGAGTTATCAGGTCAGGCAAGGTTTTTATTACAGAAAAAAATAGAAGCAGAATTTCATCAACGCCATCCTACACTTTGGACTCCGCTATATACTATGGTGACCTTTTCGCCCTTACTGCCTTATTCTCAGGCCTTAGCTCTGGGTGATATTCAGCAAGAGATTATGCAGAAAATAATGCAAATTCCCAATATCGAAAAATGTTGGCAAGCCGACTTTGTGTATGAAAAGTTGTGGCAATTAGCCCAAGCAGCATTTGGCGCTGGCCATACTGATTTAGTTAACCAAAAAATTTAACCGACTATGCTAAAGGCTAAAGCAGGTTCGACAAAGGCAAGGCTAATCATACCAACGCAAAGAAAAAATCCGCTAGCGAAACAAGATAACTGGCGGTCCTTTTCATCATTAAACCAGTAAGGTTGGGATAATTATCAGGCACTGAAAACGATACTCATCAGGGGGATCTGCTTAAAAGTAGCCGTTAAAGATGAGATTTATTCTTCAGCCGATTGCCATTCGTAGCCATTTATACCTCAGCGCGATAGGCAGCTTAGATTCATTAGTTAACTCAGCTGCTTTTAATTGTAGAAATAGTTAATGCGCTAAAATAAACAACAATTCTGCTAAATCAGGTTGCCATTGAAAGTCTTTTAATTTGATACGCGCCCCTATAACCACCACTTGCTCAGCTTGCAGTAAGTCACGTTGTCGAGCAAAATTCTCGCTACCGGCTGCAAATGAAATTCGACCTTGAGCATTAATTACCCGATACCAAGGCACGGTTTGCCCGTGCCAACCGTTAGTTGGCACAGCAGCTAACGCTTTACCTACTAACCGAGCGCGGCCAGGTAAACCGGCTAGATCAGCAATTTGGCCATAGCAAGCGACTTTCCCCGCAGGAATAGCCAGAACAGTTTGCCAAATTTTTATATGCTTGCTACTAAACGGTTTACCAACATTTGAGCGTATAGTGTTCTTTATTACCAAGGCAAAACACTACCATTAGAGTGTTTAAAAATACCACTTTGTGCCAAGGTTAATTGATTAATTAATTCAACTAGCTTTTTAGCCGCATCACTCGCGCTAATATCACCACCATAATTAACCATCTCTGTTTGGACATAACCAGGATGATATATACCAACAGCCACTTTATTACTGGCAAGGTCATGACTCAACGACATGGCGGCCGCATTTAAAGCCGCCTTTGACATTCTGTAACCATAACGACCACCTGAGTCATTATCGGCAATAGAGCCCATTCTTGAGGTGATAAGTGCTACTTTTGCTCCTTGGTTAAGCTGCTTTTGCAAACTAGCAACCACTCTTAGCGGTGCTAAAGCATTGACTTCGAACTGCTCTCGTATCGTGCTTAAATTGAGATTGGCTAAACTTTCATCCCTTAAAACACCTGCATTACACACCAATACATCAATGTCGATATGCTTTAATCCAGAGACCATATTTGCTATACCCAAATCACTTGTTACATCGATATCTTCGATGATATTGACATCAAGCGCGGTTAACTCAACTGAAGTTTTTCGACACAGCGCAAAAACACGATCTCCTTGTGCCTTAAAGTGCATACACATGGCTAAACCTATGCCTCTATTCGCACCGGTAATCACAATATTATTCTTCATTGACTATCCTTATAGTTAAACGTTTTCATTGATATTAAATCATTAAAACTAAAAAACCACTCAGTGAGTGGTTTTTAATATGCTATCAAGCTTATTGGCTAAACGTTAGACTTATTAACTAAGCGGTGCGCTTATTCGCCACACTTGCCTTCTTTAGCTTTTGTAGCTTTACCTTCACCACATTTGCCTTCGCCACATTTACCTTTGGCTTTGGTCTTCATTTTACTTTCGCCACACTTGCCTTCAGTTTTAGCTTTGCCTTCGCCACACTTACCTTCGGTTTTAGCTTTGCCTTCACCACACTTACCTTCGGTTTTAGCTTTGGCTTTACCTTCACCACATTTGCCTTCGCCGCACTTACCATTCTCGTGACCGTCAGCAGACACTATAGTCATGACATTTTGCACAGCAAATGGGTTAGTTTCTGCTTGCACTGGCATTGTTGCCGCAACAGTTAATACAAATAAGCCTAATAAAGCCGCAATTGAAGATTTTTTAATTAATTTCATTATATTTTCCTTTTAATTTTTTATGTAGATACTACATCTACTAGGTACAGCTATTAACAAAGACCATACTGGATGTGAATAAATTTCAAGCGCTGTAAATTTTTACATTAATTTAAAGAAATTTTGTATCTACAACAACGTTGAGATTAGCTTTATCAACATGAAACCACAAGTAAAAAAACTCACCTATTTAACTGCCGCATTAGCCACTTTCGATCGTAAAATGTAGTTAATATGATTGATTATCATTCTGTCTTTGTCGAAAAAAGTACATAAACATAGGATAAGCTCACTTAACTTTACTAACGCCATTTAATTTTTTAGCACAAAACCACATTAGCTCTGAGTCATTTTCCGGTGGAACCCTAATTTTTTGAGCAATTTTTAACACTAAAAAATAGAAGATAAATAAGTAGCCTGCTATTTATTTTTAGTTGTTATGGTGCGCTTAATGTTATTATTGCCAGATGATTACCCTTGGGTAAATCAACATTAATGGCAGCTAAAGCGCGTTGCCTGTTGAGAACACAGCTTGCTCTCAGCATAAGATATTTAATAAAACACCATTGAATAACGTCTACCGCCTCAAATATTACAGCTAATAACGTATGCATACCCCAATAGAAACCAAAGTAAAAAAAATAATCCTAGCACCTATGGAAGGTGTTGCCGATGAGTTAATGCGTAAAACACTGACATCTTTGAATAATTATGATTTTTGTATAACAGAATTTATTCGTATTGTTGACGCCTTAATGCCTGAGCATGTTTTTAGAAGAATGTGTCCTGAACTAGAGAATGGCTGTAGAACTCAAAGTGGTACACCTTTGAGAATTCAGTTACTCGGCCAAGAGCCCGATTGGATGGCTGAAAATGCGGTCAGGGCATTAGACATGGGATCGCACGGTATTGATGTTAATTTTGGTTGCCCAGCTAAAACCGTTAACAAAAGTAAAGGTGGCGCTGTTTTGCTGAACGAGCCAGAAAAAATCTACCAAATAATGGCTAAAATGAGAGCCGCCATTGGCCTTGATGCAACTTTATCAGCGAAAATTAGGCTAGGCTTTAACGATGCGTCAAAGCTAGATGAAATTGTTAGTGCAATCGAGTCAGCTCAAGTTGACCAATTAACCATTCATGCTCGCACCAAGCAAGATGGCTACCGACCTCCGGCTTACTGGCACTTTATTGGCCAAATAAGACAAAAATACGCTATTGAGATATTTGCTAACGGTGAAATTTGGAGTAAAAGTGACGCGGCTAACTGTATAACTCAGAGCCAAACACCCAACCTAATGCTGGGGCGTGGCGCATTAGCCCTACCCAACTTAGCCAATGTGATTAAGTTTGATGAAAAACCTATGCCTTGGTCTGAACTAAGCTTGTTGTTAATAAGTAATAGTGAATTTGACTTAAAAGGTAATAAAAGCTTTTATTTTTCAAGTCGTTTAAAGCAATGGTTGCGTTATTTAAAATTACAATACCCACAAGCAGATACCTTATTTAACAATATCAAACGATTAAAAGATAAAGATGAAATTCTTCATCAAATAGATATCGCCGCATCGATATAGAAAATCAAGTTAACGTACTAAACCCGCTGCCTTATCAACATTAGCTATAATGTTGATAAAACTATTATTAGACTAACGCAGATTTTTATCATCCAACAAGGTAAGATAATTGTTATTAAAGACCATTAATTTACCTTAAATAAGAAGTAACGATAGTGAAGAACGGTTCAGAGTTAAGAGCACGATATAACGACGTAAATCGTGGTGTCTACTTTATTGGCACAACCCCGCCTAAAAGTGATACACCCATTGAGCAAGTATCAACCATTGCCGATAAATTACTTGAGCGTGTAAGCGACATCGATTTTGACGGTTTAATTGTTTATGACATTCAAAATGAGGATTCACGGACCTCGAAACCACGGCCTTTTCCTTTTAAGTCGACACATGATCCTCGGCTTTACTCTTCACTTTTACAGCAAAAGTCAAACCGGCCGGTAATTACTTACAAGAGTGTCGTGCAATCAAACGGCGATGCGTTTAATCAGTGGGCTAATGAAGCCTGGCATGAATATGGTATTCGCGACATTGTGTTGGTTGGAAGCCCTTCAAGGCAAAATAATATCAGTCTGCCTTTAGGCGAAGCCTATAAAACTTTAGTAAACAATGAAAACAACTTTTTTATTGGCGGTATTACCATTGCTGAGCGCCATGCAAATAAAGGCAACGAACATGTTAAATTAATTGAAAAACACCAGCAAGGTTGCAATTTTTTTATCTCTCAAGCCATTTACAATGCCCAAGCAACCATCGATATGTTGACGCGCTATGCCATTGAATGTCAGCAACAAGGTATAAAGCCACAACGTATTATTTTAACTTTCTCTCCTTGTGGCAGTAAAAAAACCTTAGCGTTTATTGAGTGGTTAGGAGTCAGTGTTCCTGAAGCAACAAGTTTACGCATTTTGAATGCTGAGCGACCATTATACGAATCCATTAGAATTTGTAGCAATACCTTAGTTCAGATACTTGATGCGGTATTACCCTACAAAGTACCTTTAGGGCTTAATATTGAGAGTTTAACCAACCGTAAAGAAGAAATTGACGGTTCAATATTACTTTATAAACTCTTACGTTCAACCATGGATAATTATTTAGCTAAACAAGAGCTCAGTGGACTTTTTACTGATTAATTAAGCATTTTTCTCATCGTTATACGCTATGCTTAATTGAAATATTATTTATTTCAATTACAAGGTAAAGGAGACTTAAATATGTCAGGTACAGCGATGGTTGTGTTAATTGTATTTATTTCAGTTGGCTTTGGGGTGATATTCGACATGTACAAAAAGCATTTAGAATTTAAAACCAAAACCTTAGACCACAACAGCCAAAGTAATGAACAAGCTGTAGCGATGACAAAACAAGTACAAGCACTTGAAGAACGTATGCAAGTGTTAGAAAAAATTGTTACTGATGAAGGCTATAGCGTACAAAAAGAGATTAATAAACTCTAAGCTACAGACTTTAAGCTAAAAAATTTTGCTATTGGTAATTATGACGGTGGTGGTGATGATGGTCATGACCAAAAGGATCAAGTGTTAATATGAAATTAATCATGAGAACCGAATTTGAAAACTTACAAAAAAATCCACTTCATGGTTATCAAAGTGATGTAAATGGCGAAAAGCAGGTCGTAAAATTATATCGAAATGATCAACTTATTGCGAAAAAGATCACGCTAAAAAAATCTATTCGATATTTTGCTGTTGATGGCTATCAGCAATTTCTCACTGATGAAACTGAATAAACACAACAACAGCTAACTATCTGATCAGATAAACCTCTGATCAGATAAATACCTAATAAATAAATACACCGCCTGCATCACTATATTGCTATTTACTTCACTTATCGCGCTTTGTGCCTATTTGGTATTACCACAGCAAAACCACTAAATAAGGCTACGTTTTATCGCTGCAATAACGAAATAGAGTTGACTGTAGATATGATAAATTATAATGATTTATAAGGCAGGTACTAAGAGTTTTTTAGATTAACCAAACCCATTAACCTTCCAAAATTTCAGTTAAAGAAGCCAAGGTTTTACCATGTGGGATCGGTTGTTTTGATTCAGGATCAACCTGAACAAAAACGATATCATCAGCCAAACATATTGTTTTTTTCGTCACCTTATTGCGCATAATGCATGTAATGGTAATCGACGTACTTCCAACCGCTTTAGTTGATAAACCAAACTCAACAATGTCACCTTGTTGTGCCGGCGATTCAAAGTTTATTGCGCCAATATGCTTAGTAACCAAACAGTTTGTTTCTAGTTGGCAAATGGCATATATAGCAGCTTCCTCATCAATCCAAGCTAATGCCCTGCCGCCGAAGAGTGAATTGGCATAATTTAAATCATTAGGCAAAATTAACCGACGAGATAAAAAGCGCATAGGTATCCTTATTATAGCTATCAGCCAACTCAAAGTAGTGTTGGCTGATGAACAAAAATTTATTTTTACAAAGATTTGCCAGCAATAATGTCTTGAACTAATTCCAAGCCAGACTGCTTACATTCAGGTAAGTCAACATCGGTCGTTGATAAAGCGTGCGTTCTATCACCCCATTTCACCACATGAGCGCTCCATGTTAAACCACCACCAAAGGCCGGAAGCAACACATAAGATTGCTTTGCAATAAAGCCTTCTTCTATCGCTTCGACAAAGGCCACTAAGGTGGTTGCCGCTGACATATTGCCGTATTTATGAATGTTGATAAACACCTTTTCTTTGTCCACTTTAAGACGTTTAACTAGGGTATCAATAATACGTAAATTTGCTTGATGAGGAACAACACTGGCCATTTGGTCAGCACTAAGTTGCGCTTGTGCTAGTGCTTTTTCACAAGCCTGCGCCATACCTGAAACCGCTTTTTTAAATATTTCTGGGCCTAAAAACGCCCAATTAGACTGCCCAAGCAAACGTCCTTTATTGGCATATTTCATGCCCCAACCTTCAACAGCAAGAATATCTCGAGATTCGCCATAACAGCCTAAAGCTTGCGTTATAACGCCAGTTTCTTCTGCACTTTCTTCCAAGTAAAGCGCTGCTGCACCGTCACCAAATAAGACAGCAACATCACGATTACTCCAGTCCATAATGGGCGAAATAGTTTCAGCGCCAATAACCAGCGCTGATTTAACCACGCCACTTTTTATCATAGACGTTGCAACACTTAGGCTATACATGCCACCAGTACAAGCTGTACTAACGTCCATACAAGCGGCATTCTCAGCTCCTAGTAAACGCTGAACATTGGAGGCTGCGTTAGGACAAATCTGATCAAAGGTGGTGCTGCCAAAAACAATCAATTCAACATCTTTGGCAGTTTTACCTGCAGCAGCTAATGCTCGCGCACAGGCAACATGGGCTAACTCACTGACGGTAACATGAGAAATTCTTCGCTCTTTCATGCCGGTGCGAGAAGTTATCCATTGGTCATCTGTTTCTAAAAACGTTGCTAAATCATCATTGGTAAGAATAGCGGGCGGTAAGCATTTGCCCCAACCGGTAATTGCTGCGTATGTCATAGGAAACCTTATTTTGCTGTTATTTTTACTTTTAAAAAGCAAAGAATAGTCTTTTTTTTATAGCCACATCATACTACAAAAAAACAGTATTTTAACGGCTATTTACTGTATTTACATCAAGTTGATTTAAAATTTAGTCAGGCAATATAGGCTAGTATGAAATACCTCCTAAAAAGTCAGCGTTTTTACCTCTCCTGCCGTCCTCCTGCTTTCCTCCCTGAGAATTATTTTATTTTTTACAGGAAGGAAACAATGAGAAAACAAGGAGGAAAAACTTAAACCTTTTAGGACAGTTCTATTGATACAAAGTTGAGCAGTTAATTTTAAAAATTTTGAAGCTAAATTTTCGCCATGATTAACGCATAACTATTGCGCCAATCTTTATAATCAATGGGAATATTGATAAGCGATTGGTTGTTAACTAAAACTAACGCAGGAAAACCGTTAATAGGCATCACACTCATTTGGCTGATTTCTTTTTTCAGAGCCTTATCAAGTTGCTGGCTGTTCATTTGTTGCAAAAAATCATTGCCGTCCAAGCCAATTTCAATCGCTAACTTATATAAGGTATCGATATCCGATGGATTTTTGGCCTGTAAATAATAAGCATGCTGAATAGCGGTCAGCATGCTTTGTTCTTTATTGCTGGCTCTTGCGATAAGTGCAGCGCGACAAGCCGGAAAGGTAGAGCGCCTTGGCTGACAATCACGCCAAAAATCAAAATTAAATGCGGTACCAAGTTGCCCAGAGATATTTCGCCAAGTTTGCTGTAAAAAATGTTGCATTTCGTCTGGCATAATTTCATCGCAATCTTGTGCTAAACCACCAAGCCCATAGATAATATCAATATGTGGCGCAAGTTCTTGTTGCAGTCGCTTCCAAGTAGGTGCATAACCCCAACACCAGCTGCACATAGGGTCGTAAATATAATATAAAGTAGAGGCCATATTCATTTTAGATCAGGGAGTTGGGTGTGATAACAACTAGCATACTAACTTCAATCTAACATTTCATTATAAAGCTATTATCTATAGTCTACATTTAGTTAAAACGTTGCAGTAACTTCAATTAAAACCAAGTAAGAAGAAGGTTGTATAACAGATAAATTAAACATTAATAAGTAAATTACATGTTAAAAAATTAGTTGTAACGATAATAATTACTGCCTTAACTTCAGCGTTTAATGCCTCCGCGCTACAAATATCTGAATGCAAGACCAGTGAATGTCTGACTTACTTTAAGTCATTTAAAAAAGCCTAAAATCGTGGCCATAAAAATGCCATGTATAATTTTGCAAAGTTTTATCACTATAGTTTTGGTACTGAAATTGATAAAGCTAGGGTGCTTAATTTTTATAAAAAAGCAGGTATACCTGGGCTAGGCGAAGCAGAATACAGAGCGGGAATGCTACTATTAACTGACGAAGAGATTTATGACTTTGATGATGGTGTAAACTGGTTACAGCGAGCATCGAGAAAGGGCCAGCCAAACGCCGCATTTTTATTAGGACAAAATTTTTTTCAAGGCAAAGATATACTAATGCAGATACTTGGTTGACTAAAGTCCACGAAAGCCACCCTATCAAAATGGCAAGTTGGCTTAAAGAAGCACAGCTAACTGAAGCCTATAATGAAAACAACTTGCCCTCATTGCATAAAGTATTTGAAACAACCCCTCTTAAAAATTTGGACTCTACTTCATCTGACAATATTGAAGTTATAACCGTCACTACAATACATAGAAACTCCCTATTAGGCTATATGTTAACTGAATTTAAAAACGAATTACATCAACAGGAACTCGACTGCCCAATATTACTTGTGACCAAAACCTCGAATGTAATAAAAAGTTGTTAAATGAAATACAGTATTTGGGTTAGTCAATAATAATAGCTATTATCGAAGGTATAAAATGAATTAGGCGAAACTTGATCTTACAAGTTTAATAATGAAGTCTACTAAAATTGACAACTTAGTGCGCACAGAAGAAATAAAGCTGCCATAACTTTCTTATCCTGTGGCGCTAAGGGGGGCAAAGCGCCATAGAAATTTTGCCCTATTAATCTGTTTATACTGTCCCCATTTACGCGCGCTTTCTTCAAAAAGAAAAATCAAAGTTCCTCGCCTACAAAATCGATTTGAATGTTCATGTACTGCTTGGACGATTTCGCTAAGGTGCTTTCGCCCCCGTAACGGCTTACAAACCTACAAATTTTTAGCGAACTAAAAGGCAAAAAGCAAGACACGACCCTATTCACACGTCCGGCTTACCCATTGGCTAAATCAGGTTTAGATGACTACGACAATATAATCTATAAAACTTACGCTAAAGTATATTTTAAAGCTTATGAAAAATGACTTTTTATTCTACCTATACTCCAACGACTATGTACGGCGGAACCAACAAAGACTACACTGATCACCCAGTATACATAAGGTAGACAGCTTGTTGCTCAATGCTGAGAACAGCTGTAGCACTAACTCTGCTATATATTCCCTATACATTCCCTATACACGAAATAATTAAAGGACTTGATATGAAAAGCATAACCCTTTCTACACCGGGCGGTCTTGACCAGCTCAAACTTAACCATAGCGCGGAACCCGGTGAGCCGGGGCCTGGCGAAATTCGAGTACGTATTCGAGCCTGTTCTCTCAACTTTCACGATTATGCAGTAGTTGTCGGAGCCATCTCGACCGAAGACAACCGCATCCCCATGGCTGATGGCGCCGGCATTGTAGAAGCCATCGGTAAGGGTGTCAGCGAATTTAAGATTGGTGACCCTGTCGTGTCGACATTCTTTCCTGATTGGCTAACTGGCCCTGCTCTTGTTGGAAACTTCAGTACCACACCCGGCGATGGCCAAGATGGTTACGCCTGCGAGCAAGTTGTACGCCCAACGAACTGGTTCACCCACGCCCCTAAAGGCTACACCCATGCCGAAGCCGCTACATTGACCACCGCAGGCTTAACCGCATGGAGAGCGCTTGTTGTTGATGGTGGGCTGAAAGCAGGCGATACCGTGCTCACGATGGGCACCGGTGGTGTGTCTATCTTTGCACTGCAGTTTGCCAAAATGATGGGTGCTCGGGTTATTTCTACGTCGTCTTCAGACGAAAAACTGGAACGGCTCACCGCGATGGGTGCCGACCACACCATCAATTACAAAACCACACCGGCCTGGGGCACTAAGGTTCAGGAAATGACTGGTGGCAAGGGCGTCGACCACGTTATTGAAGTGGGTGGCCCTAGCACTCTGCCAGAATCTATTGATGCCGTGCGCATTGGTGGCCATATCTCGCTCATTGGGGTGTTGACTGGCTGGGCTGGGGATATTCCAACCGCAAAACTGATGGCGAAACAAGTCCGCCTGCAAGGACTGATTGTGGGCAGCCGAGACCATCAGCAAGAAATGATCCGCGCGATTGAAGCAAACGATATGCACCCGATCCTTGACCGGTCATTTGCGCTGGAAGAGATCGCTGACGCGTTCCGCTACCAAGAGTCTGGCAAGCATTTCGGCAAAATCTGCCTAGAGTTTTAATACGAGTAATATATGGCCAGCCATTTGTGAAACCATTTATTTGCATCTAGTGGCGGGATGCGCAACTTGGTTATGGTGGGCTTAGCCAATCCAATCCGCAGCGGCTTATGGGCCACTGCGGCCTTATAATGTCTGATTGAGTATGCGTCACAAAGCAACTATTTTTCCGGGAGGGGCGATAACGAGATAAAAATATACTGCTTATGTCTGCTTTCTCTGGAAATAGTGAGCGTAATATTGAAATTCATTAATCTCAAATTTTAGACCGCTTTGTGGCCAGCCTGTGTGAAAACTATTTCGAACTTGCGTAATTGGATAATATCAACGTAAAAAGGCTCCATAGATTAAATTCTGTAGTACGTTTGAGGTAAAACCATCTGGTAATTCACGTAGCGTCGCATAAAAAATTTACTCTGATATTTTTCACACAGCCTGTGGCAAAAGCTGAATTCATATTTGTAAGAGCAGATATGAGCCACTAATGTATATCACGGTTTTAATATCACTTTTTTTAAATTAACTTGAATGCCTTTGATAACTGACTCCCTTTGAATTACCGCGCCTAGTTTATTTATAACATTAATGGTGTCGCCATTACCCCGACATAGAGGAAGAGTGCTATACCATTAAACGAGAAGAGCTAGCCTTTACGATGTAAAATAAACCATCTGCCATCGCAAGATCTTTATTTAATGTCGCCATAAAGATCTTCATCTTTTGTTTACAGACCAATTGATTTTATTTAGCGATAAAGTAATCATCTATGACATTATTTTTTTCATCATCCATTAATGCTAAATTTTCTAAACCAAGCCAGTTCGTAGCTTCACTTTTTTTATTATCCTGTCAGCTTAAAACGGTAAATAATAAGGATGTCTTAATGAAAAAAACGCCATTTAAAACGTTTTATCAGCAGCATTTATTATTTCACAAGCATTAAAACACCTTGAATAAAGGCGTTATTTTTCGTTAACAACTAAGAGTTACTGATCTTTATCAGCATTTTCCAACACAAATTAGAGATATTGACTAAGTACAACTAAGCTCATAATTCAGCGATTAATGGAAACTGTTATGTGTAAATTGTGCGGAATATTCTTGATTTTATATTGTGCTTTGCTCTCAATACATGCCTTAGGAACAGCAGAAACGCCGTATTTAAAGCCAGTAGCCAATAGCGCTCAGCAAGAGATAAGTATTAATGCAAACACTTTGGTTGTGCCATTATTAACCATCAAAGGTGCTATTGGGCCTGCCGTTAGTGACTATTTAGTGCGAGAAATAAACAGTGCTAATATGGCCAGTAACATCCCTTTAATTATTATCACACTCGATACTCCTGGTGGCTTAAGTGCCAGCCTACGTGACATTAATAAAAGTATCTTAAATTCTACTATTCCAATCGCCTGTTTAGTTTACCCACAAGGAGCACGCGCAGCGAGTGCAGGTACTTACATACTTTATGCTTGCCATATTGCTGCTATGGCTCCCGCCACCACTCTGGGCGCTGCGACACCAGTTAATATTGCTGGGCCGATGACGCCACCAGCAGAAGATAAGGCACAAAAAAACGCACCTTCTGCGATGGAGAAAAAGGTCTTAAATGATGCCATTGCCTATATTCGTTCACTCGCACAATTACGTTCTCGTAATGAACTATGGGCTGAAAAAGCCGTTACAGAAGCGGCAACGTTAACAGCGAAAGAAGCACTAAAAGAAAATGTCATCACGTTAATCGCTCAGTCGCCACAAGTGTTATTAAATAAACTAGAGGGTCAGCAGGTAGCGATAAAACAGCAAAATATTAAATTATCCTTACAAGGTGCTGAAATACTGAGTAAAAAACCAGACTGGCGTAGCCAATTTATTGCCACGATTACCGACCCTAATATTGCCTATATTTTAATGCTACTGGGTATTTATGGTTTGTTATTAGAATTCTACAGCCCTGGTGTCGGCATAGCAGGTATCATCGGCGGTATATCATTACTTATCGCTTTATATGCCCTGCAGTTATTACCCCTGAATTTTGCGGGTATTGCCCTACTATTGTTAGGCGTAACACTCATGGTGATGGAATCACTGATACCAAGTTTTGGTATCTTTGGCCTCGGTGGTATTAGCGCATTTGTTTTAGGCTCGATATTTTTATTCGACACTAAACTTGAGCAATTTAAAGTTTCACTGCCATTAATTGCCAGTTTTGCTTTTGTCTCTGCACTCTTTATTGTCTTTGCCTTGGGTTTTATCTACCGAGCCCGAAAAAATAAAATAGTCAGTGGTCAAGAAGAAATAATTAATGCTTGGGTTACGGTGGAAAATGACTTCACTGATAAGGGTTATGTGCTCTTTAATGGCGAGCGTTGGGCGGCTAGTAGCCCACTAGCCTTAAAAAAAAGTCAACAGGTACAAGTGCAAGCAATTAATGGCCTAACCCTTGTTTTAGCGCCCGCAATCAACACAACAACTAAGGAGCAAGATAATGACTTCACTATTTAATAATTCAGAATTATTCACCGGCTCAATTATTTTTTTACTTATTGCCTTTTTTTTCAGTGCTTTTAGAATTTTACGAGAATATGAACGCGGGGTAGTTTTTTTACTTGGACGATTTTATAAAGTGAAAGGGCCTGGTTTTATTCTTGTTATTCCCTTTATCCAACAAATGGTAAAAGTTGATTTACGTATAGTAGTGATGGATGTACCTAGCCAAGACGTTATCAGCCGCGATAATGTTTCAGTAAAAGTTAATGCGGTTATTTATTTTCGAGTTATTGACCCACAAAAAGCGATTATCAATGTCGAAGACTATTTACAGGCAACGTCTCAACTTGCACAAACCACCTTACGTTCGGTGTTAGGGCAACATGAATTAGACGAAATGCTCGCGAATAGAGATATGTTAAATGCCGATATTCAAACCATTTTAGATGTCAGAACCGACAGTTGGGGCATAAAAGTGTCTAATGTTGAAATTAAACACGTTGATTTAAATGAAACTATGATCCGCGCTATTGCCAGACAAGCCGAAGCAGAGCGAACTCGTCGAGCCAAAGTTATTCATGCCACTGGGGAATTAGAGGCGTCAACTCACCTGACCCAAGCCGCCAATCAACTGGCCAAAGAGCCTGATGCGATTATGTTACGTTATTTACAAACTTTAACAGAAATTGCTGGTGAGAAAAATTCTACTATTATTTTCCCTTTACCCATGGAGCTGATAAGCGGTCTTATTAAATCAACAGACAAAACAACCAAAGGATAGTAGAAAAACACACGCTATTATCTTTACTCATTATTATAATATTAACGTTAATCTCTTATGACAAGGGGTTAACTCCTCTTAGAAACATTACCTAGTAAACCATAATATTGAAACAGTAAACTTTGCATTAAACAGCCAAGAAAAAGCCGCTAAACTTGAACCTGTGCTTGCCTTACGTGCTGAATAAATTTTAACTGTAATTAAAATTATTGTTTATAACAGAACATATACCTGCAGTGACTGGTTAATTTCACCCCGTCTATCGAGGTAATATTTCGCGCACTTGAACCCAGATACCGAGCAGTAAAGCATAACAACCTATGTTGATATGGGTTTATTACCTTGAGTTATCAACAATAAAAACCCACGACTAGCAGCTTAATATTTTAGCATGTTCTATTTGCTAAAAGTTTATCTTTATTAAAGTTCAAGAGATTAGGACTTATAGACTTATGGAGCTATGGATTTATGAACTTATGAACTAATGAACTTATGAACTTATGGAACTATGGAACTATGGAACTATGGAACTATGGAACTAAAACAATAGGCACACCAACACAATGTGCCAGTTTATTCGCCACACTACCCAGTAATATATCAGCAAAGCGCGATCGACCTCGCCGACCAACAAAGAGCATATTAACGTGATAATCATTTACCTGTTGAAGTAACGCGTCAACAGGCTCACCCCAGATATATTCACTACTCAAATCAACCTTTTCTGCTTTAAATTTTTCAATCGAGGGTTGTAAAATTTTTTCATTCACATCATGTTCTATTTGTTTTTTATCAAGCGGAGGTGGCGCAACCCCCTCAATCATCATTGGCTGAAATTCTTGCCAAGTAATCACATACACTAATTTAACACTTGCACCTGTTTTTTGTGCAAGATGAACCGCTCGTTCAACAGCTCTGTTACTCCATTCACTGCCGTCAACGCCAACTAAATATAAAAGTTTATGCATGTTATTTACCCTTTTTAATAACCTGTATTTTTAATAGTGATAAAATTGATAGTCAGTTCTTCTATAAGGCACCAACTCATAATGAGGTTGTAAAAATGTTACTAAATCAACCAACTCTGTTATCGTCATCACATCATTAAAATTGCTCATTTTAGACTCTCCGTCAACAGCAATAGCGGTAAGGGCATAACCTTTAGATAGTTTATGTGAAGGATTAATAACACTGGTCACAAGTTCGGCATACGTTGTTACCTTGGTTGATTTACCTCCTAAACGTACATTTAAATCAGGGTTATTTATACCTTCAGCTTGTTCCACACCATTGAGATTATGACAAGCTAAACATTGGTATTTTGTTAATACCATCGCTCCCTTAGCAATATCACCTTTTGGCAAACTAAAGCCTCTGGGTGAATCAGGACCTAAGTCACAACTGCTCAGACTAATAGCGATTAAAGTAAAGCAACAAAAAAGTAAATATTTCATAACAACTCCTCGACACCGATTCAAAAAAGAACAACTACTTTATAAACCTAACATCTAAGTAATAATGCACAGGTTAATTTATCTCTACTTTTTCTAACAAGTAGCTGAGATAGATCAGTTAATGGTCACTAACGATGAAAAATAAGTGTTATTCATCAAAAAGTAGAGCAATACCCCGTAAAATTGCTCGCTGGATTAATAAAATTGCCAAGATAAAGATAAGAATCAACGCCTCATTTACCTCTCTATCTACACACAAAATGACACGCCAAAAAACTTCATATAAATGACATTTATCAGGATCGCCAATATAACTTGGTGATAATATCGTGGTGAATAGCAGCGGTATTGTCTGTTTTACTCAATGTACCTATTGATTATGACAACGACTATTTAATGCATGAGCTTGTAAAAGCTATATTGAAATTTTTATTAACTTATAACGCCAGCAACTATTACGCTGTGGCGTTATAACACTGTACGGAGATAAAAATCATGACATTATTTAAACATCAACCATTATCAACAAGACCACAACTGCCCTTGTTTTCGCAATTATCTAACGAAATTGATCGGTTTTTTGGTCAGGGGTTTCCGATGAATAGCCGGAGTTCAGATTTACTGACTGATGTTTGGCAACCTTCTGCGGATATAGAGCAACAAGACAATCGCTATATAATCAGAGCTGATATTCCTGGCGTTGATCCTAAAAACATTAATGTCTCCATGGACAATGGTAATTTAGTGATTGAAGGAAAAAGAGAAAGCAAAGCGGAAGATAAACGAGAAAATTACTATCGACTCGAACGTTCATACGGAAGCTTTTATCGTAGTTTCAATTTACCTGATGCCCAAGATGCAAAGAAAATTGAAGCGCATTGTCATAACGGTGTATTAGAAGTTATTGTGCCTAAACTCATCGCAGAAAAGCACAAAAAAATAGAAGTAAAAGTGGATTAATATCCGCTCTATTATGTTTGTGAGCTTGTTGCGCACAGAAAAATAATTCAAGGGGTTATATTAAGGGTCATATTTATTGTTTCAGACTAAACATAAGTATCTACATCCGTGTAGGTAAGGTGCTCAATTGATCAATAGCTAGCTATTGGTATTGAGAGCACAGGTGTTTAGTTCCAGAAAAAATCTAAGTACTCGGCTCAATGTGAGCAATAAAGCCTTGGGCTATTTAAACCAGCACAAGTGAGCAATAGCTTAATAGAATTGGTATCACTCAGAAAATTTATTTATCTGGACTAGGGGATCAGTCCAGATAAACTTTAGCTACTCAGTGCTAAATCCATGGAAGCTGAGCTTTATGATAAGGAATAAACCATGTTATCTTTTAATCATGAGGTAGCCAAAAACCTGCGAAAAATCTCATTTTTGCTTAAAGAGCAACACGCCAATCCATTTCGTTGTCAAGCTTATCTAAAAGCGGCAATCACCATTGAGGCATTACCACAAGATCTCAGACAACTTTTTAAAAACAGTGGTGTCAAAGGATTAACTCAGTTACCCAATATTGGCCTTGGTATCGCCCGTTCAATTAATGATTATATTACCATGGGACATATGACGAGATTAGATAATCTCAGAGGAAATACCAATCCCATCGATTTATTTCAAGTTATTCCAACCCTTGGTCGAGAGATGGCTCAACGTATTCACGACACCTTACATGTCGACACCTTAGAAGCTTTTGAAAATGCGATATTTGAAGGTCAATTAGATAATGTTAAAGGGATAGGCGTAAAACGAAAAAAAGCTATTAAAGCTTGGTTTGCTCAATGTTTTGGTGCCCGTCAATTACCCATACCAACTCACCACCAGCCCATTGAGGCTAAGCCCAGTATTGAGCTAATTTTCAATATTGATGCACAATATCGTAAAAAAGCAAAAGCAGGAGAACTGCCTGTAATCACACCAAAACGTTTTAATCCAGAAAACAAACCTTGGTTACCTGTAATGCATCTTAATAAAGAAAATTGGCATTTTACTGCCATGTATTCTAATACTCAGCGCGCCCATAAGCTTAACTTAACTTTAGACTGGGTATTAATCTTTTGTTATGACGAACATCATCAAGAAAGCCAATACACCCTAGTTACCGAAACCCATGGTCCACTGAAGGGAAAGCGGGTGATCAGAGGACAAGAAGCCGCCTGTGAAATTTTTTATACCACAAAAAATGCGATCAAAAATCCTAATACTGATATCGAAAAAATAGCAGCAACAGTAAAATAAATAACCAAATTATAAAGTAGCTGCCAAAATAACAATAATGAGACAAAAATCAATAATACTAAGGTTTGTCATATAACACCTGAAAGCAAAGCAGATATTCGATGCTTAGGCCGATCTAGAATAAACCATTATAGAATTAAATTTATAATTCAATAAGTTATTGTAAAGTTATGTTGTTGTTTTTTATCTAAGCGCTATTTTTCTACCTTAGTTTGTTACGCAAGTGATTGCGATTATCTAATGTTGGGTGATTTTTTGTCGGTCAAACTTTAGTCCATCAACCGTTAAACAGGCAATTAACCTGATGTGTTAACCAACATCTGCAACGGGATTATTTTTATTGCTTGGCCGTTATGCCAATGACGGTCAAATTTCATTTAACTTGATGGACTAAAGTCCATCCTACATACGACCTACATAAACCCTACGGGTGTTCATCTAATTTTGTAGGTCGGACTTTAGTCCGTCAACCGTTTAACTGGCAATTAACCTGATGTGTTAACCAACATCTGCAACGGTGTTATTTTTATCGCTTGGCAGTTATGCCAATGACAGTTAAATTTCATTTAACTTGACGGACTAAAGTCCATCCTACATAAAACCTACATAAGCCCTAGGGGTGTTCAATCTAACGTTGGGTGATTTTTTGTCGGTCGGACTTTAGTCCGTCAACCGTTTAACTGGCAATTAACCTGATGTGTTAACCAACATCTGCAACGGTGTTATTTTTATTGCTTGGCCGTTATGCCAATGACGGTTAAATTTCATTTAACTTGATGGACTAAAGTCCATCCTACATAAGCCCTAGGGGTGTTCATCTAACGTTGGGTGATTTTTTGTCGGTCGGACTTTAGTCCATCAACCCTTAAACACCCTATTGAATCGGCTTTGTTAATGCTTCATCTAATACAGTATCGACATGTTCAGCCAACACAAAACGCATTTCTTTCTGAATTGACTCAGGTAAATCAGTCAAGTCTTTCTCATTTTTACTGGGTAAAATAACTGTGGTTAAACCGGCGCGGTGTGCGGCTAAAATTTTATCTTTTATCCCCCCAACAGGTAACACTAAACCCCGTAAGGTAATTTCGCCCGTCATGCCAATATGATGAAAAATAGGCCTATCAGTTAATAACGACACTAACGCGGTAATGATGGCAACGCCAGCAGACGGCCCATCTTTTGGTGTTGCTCCGGCGGGTACATGAATATGAATATCAGTATGCTCAAAAAAATCTTCAGCAATACCTAATTGCTTGGCTTGGGATCTTACGTAACTTAACCCTGCTTCAACTGACTCTCGCATTACATCGCCTAATTGTCCGGTAATGGTCAAACCCTTTTTACCTGGCATAGCGCTAGCTTCAATAAATAATATATCGCCCCCAACAGCGGTTACCGCCAACCCTGTTGCTACGCCTGGGCGTTCAGTACGTTCGGCAAGATCATAAGAGAATGGCGGTTTACCCATTAATTCTTCCAACATAGCGTTATCAACAGTGAGCGATTTACCACTTTTTGTGGCAATTTTTATCACTAATTTTCGACAAATAGCACCTAAACGTCGATCCAAACTACGTACACCCGCTTCTCGGGTGTATTGACGAATAAGTGTCAGCATCGCCGCGTCATTTATAGTTAACTCTTTAACCCGTAAGCTATTTTCTCGTAATTGTCGAGGTAATAAATAACGCTTCGCGATATGAAATTTTTCATCATCGGTATAGCCCGACAAGGTTATAACCTCTAATCTATCTCGTAACGGCCCAGGAATGTTATCGAGTTGATTAGCCGTGGCAATAAACATTAACTGACTAAAATCAAAAGCGACTTCAAGATAATGATCACGAAATTCGCTATTTTGTTCTGGATCTAAAATTTCAAGTAGCGCCGACGCAGGATCACCGCGCTGATCGCCAACAATTTTATCAACTTCATCTAACAATATAACCGGATTATTAGTCCCCACGTCGCGCAATGCTTTAATAAACCGACCCGGCATCGCACCAATATAGGTACGACGATGGCCCCGAATTTCAGCCTCATCACGTATGCCTCCTAAACTGATACTAACCAACTTACGTCCCAAGGCATGTGCTATTGAATGTCCTAATGACGTTTTTCCAATACCGGGAGGCCCGACAAAACAAAGAATAACGCCTTCTCGTTCTCGGCGAATATGAGGTGACGATGCACGCTCATCTAATGGTTTAGTTAATAATCTTTTCTGCCGCAGCTGCCTGACCGCCAAGTACTCTAAAATGCGCTGTTTTATTTTTTCCAAGCCATAATGGTCTTCATTAAGAATTTTTTCTGCCTGTTTAATATCAAGCGTGTCTTCCGTCGTTTTTTTCCAAGGTAACGCGAGTAACCAATCAAGATAAGTTAATATCACGCCTGACTCTGAAGATGATTGTGGGATATGTTCTAAACGAGAAATTTCCTGCCTTGCTTGCTCTTCTGCTTCGGTTGACATACCACTGGTTTCGATTTTCTTAAGGTATTGCTCTATTTTAATTTGTTGGCTATCTTCTTCACCCAATTCGCGTTGCATAGCCTTAATTTGATGGCGCAAAACATAGTCACGTTGTGCCTTGTCCATTTCACCATGGGCTGAACTTTGTATTTTCTTACCTAGCTCAAGTACCTTCATTTCGTGTTGGATAAGATCGGTTAGTTTAAGCATTTTTGCCACAACATCTTTCATATTAAGTATGTCTTGAGCGTCAGCCATGTTCATTCGCATACTCGAACTGACTAAATAAACCAGTTGACGACAATCTTCTGTTTGGCTTAATGCACTCACTAATGATTTAGGTAAATATGAAAGTATGTTAATTAATTCGCTAAACGACTTTAACAAGTTATTGCGTATTGCTTGTGCTTCAATATCTCCTGCTTCTGGTTCAATATCAGTAACAAGATGAATTTTTGCCCGTAAATAGGGCTTTTCGCTCAGCCAAGCGTCAACCGAAAATTTATCAAGCCCTTGTAACAATACCGTGGAGTGATTATTTTCACCCTTTGAAATTCGCAATATCTGTGCAATACACCCCACTTGATAAAGATCTAAAGGTGCTGGCTCTTCAACGTCTTGATCTTTATAAGCAAGGGTTGCCAATAAGTTATTACCTGCGGCCACATCCTCGAGCAATTTCAATGAGCGCGCTTGACCAACAGAAATAGAATTAACGTTGTAAGGGAATAAAACTAGATTTCGTAACGGCAATACCGGCAGATTATCAGGAATAGCGACTAAGGCTCTAGGTTGTTGATTTACATCAACTGATTGCTGTTTATTGTCCTCTTTTACTTTAATACCTTTAACATTAATGTCTGACATCTGGGTTCCTTAATATTACAAAATTATAAATTTACTTTTCGTAACTTTTTTTTCGTAACTTTTTTTTCGTAATATGGTCATTACTGCTTGGGTTAATTCACCAACATAATGCTAATCCCAGTTATTAATTTACACGCTGATATTTATCAGTTCAATTTCGTATTATTCTGTTTAAAGTTGTTTTAGTGTTTTAGAGTTATAATGTATTTACATTAGCGATATTTATAGCTAATGCTGATTTTTAGTGAGTATCAAGCCATTGAAACTACAAAATCTTTACGCTAAAACTTGATATAAATGGCGAAAATAACTTGCTGAGATGGGTAAAAACAATAAGTACAATATTGTTAAGGAGTGGGTCAAGTGTCTGGACTAAAAGTACAAAACATTTTTATTGTTGACGATCATGAACTCGTTCGCCAAGGGCTACGTCAGTTGGTTGACGGTGAAGCAGATATGCACATTTGTGGTGAGGCCGCCAATGTCTATGACGCACTTAACATGCGATCTACCCTGACAGCAGACGTTGCTATTGTTGACTTATCATTGCCCGACGGTAATGGTCTGGATTTAATCAAACAACTTCATGCTTGGCGACCACAAATGGGGATTATCGTCTTATCAATGCACGATGATGAATTGTATGCAGAAAGAGCATTAAATTGTGGTGCGCTAGGTTATATCAATAAACAAGACTCAGCTCAAAAATTACTCCTTGGCATAAGACAAGTAATGAAAAATAAAATTTTTGTTAAAGCAGAAATTCTTGAAAAAATACGTAAAAACCCATCACGAACAATAACCTCTAAAAATGCTATCAACATACAGATACTGACCGACAGAGAACTACAGGTTTTTGAAGCTATTGGACAAGGCATCACAACAACAAAAATTGCCAAATTACTCAATGTTAGCGTAAAAACGATTGAAAGCCACCGGCGTCACATCAAAGACAAGTTCCACTTAAGCTCTGGTTTAGAGCTAACGCGCTCAGCAATAATCTGGAGTTTAGAAGTCATTTCAGCTGAATAAAAAATAGATATAAAAATATTTTTATTCTTAGCACAACACTTAAAATAAATCACTTTAGATCACACTCACTTTTCCACCGAAACTAGGTGCTACATGTCAGGAATAAATGCAACTACACCTAAGCTGATTGTCGGTATTGGCGCTTCTGCTGGCGGGCTTGAATCATTTAGTACCTTCTTTGCTCATATGCCAAATGACAGTAATATAGCCTTTGTTTTATTACCTCATTTAGACCCAACACATAACAGCTTGATGCCAGAGTTACTTTCCAAAAAAACGGCTATGCCGGTTTGCGAAGCGAGTGAAAATATGCAAGTGCAAGGGGATCATGTCTACATACTGCCTCCCGGTAAACTGCTTTTTATCAGTGGCGGGCACCTGCACCTTTCACCAAACGTCAAAAGTCGCACCCAGTGGGTTGCGATTGAATATTTTTTACGCTCTTTAGCGCTAGATCAAGGTGAACATTGTGTTGCCATCATTTTGTCTGGCACTGGCAGTCATGGCACATTAAGTTTTAGTGATATAAAACTTGCAGGTGGCATGATCATAGCTCAAGACCCAGCTAGCACTACCTATAATCAAATGCCTATAAACGCCATTAATACCGGATTAGTTGATGTGATTGCCCGACCTGAAAACATGCCAATGTTGTTAACAGAGTTTTCCAACCACCCCTATTTACAAAGTAAAGCTGAACAAACTGATCAACAGGTGTTTAATTGCATGTACTCTATACTGTCATTATTGCACAGCCGTACAGGTTATGATTTTAGTGGCTATCGGAAAAATATGTTATTGAGGCGCATTCAACGACGCATGTGTGTGTGTCATAGCAAAACAATACAAGATTATCATCAGTTTATGAAAAATAATCCAACCGAAACCAACTCATTAAACAACGATTTATTGATTGGGGTTACCGCATTTTTTCGTGATGAAGAGGCATTTTCAGCGTTACAAACCCATGTTTTTCCTGAACTTGTCGCGCGAAGTAGTGTAGATAATCCTGTTCGTATTTGGATCCCTGCCTGCGCTACTGGGGAAGAAGTTTATACCATCACCTTATTAATGTTTGAGGCTTTTGACCAAGCGAAGAAAGAAATTAACCTGCAAGTTTTCGCCAGCGACATTGATGAAAAGTCAATCAATGTTGCTCGCGGCGGCATCTACGCTAAAAGTATTGCTGAAATTATCTCTGCTGAGCGCTTAGCCAGTTTTTTTGACGTGACTAATAAAGGCGATTATCAAATTAAAAAAGTCATTCGCGAAAAAATTATTTTTTCTAATCAAAATCTGATAAACGACGCGCCATTTTCTCGACTAGATCTCATCAGCTGTCGTAATCTGTTTATTTATTTACAGCCAGAACTGCAAGCTAACCTGCTCGATTTATTTCATGTTGCGCTGAAAACGACAAGTTATTTAATGCTAGGCCCGTCTGAGTCTCTGGGTAAAAATAAACATCAATTTACCACTATATCCAAAAAGTGGCGTATTTTTAAAAATATTACACCATTAATTAAAAGCTCATTGGCTGTACCCGTGAGCCGTATGCCAACACCAAATATCGCAATAGATCAAAGTACTATAAGCAATAATTTTAGAGTTGACTCACCTTCTCGTTATAGTGACTTGGTTAATCGTGATTTACTTGCCGCTTATGCGCCAGCAGCCGTGTTGATTAATCGTTCATTTGAAATACTGCACCATCAAGGCCCTACGGTTAATTTTCTTGAGTTTCCAAAAGGCTCCCCTTCTAATGATCTATTAGTCTTATTACGTGAAGGACTCAGAGCGCGAATGCGTTCAGCGATTAATTATGTGCAAAAAGAAAATCAGGCTATTGCAGATCACCAAGCCAGAGTAAAACGTAATAATCATTATGTAACTTGTACACTTACCGTTCGCCCCGTATATGAGCCAAACCTTTCAACTGAGTTGTTACTGATCACTTTTGAAGACAAACATCCTTTACAAAATAGCTCGCCGCAAAATATTTCAGTAGAAGATACACTTAAAAAGAATCCCCCTAGTCCGTATTTAATCGCAAACAATGACAGCGCAGCAAACTCAAACATAGTCACTCAACTTGAGTATGAACTAAACGCTACTCGCGAAGATTTATACAGTACGGTTCACGAACTGGAAAACTCCAATGAAGATCTAAAAGTAAGTAATGAAGAAGCCATGTCGATGAATGAAGAGTTGCAATCTGCCAACGAGGAATTGGAAACCTCTAAAGAAGAACTGCAATCGATGAATGAAGAACTCAACACCATTAACTCCGAATTACAATATAAAGTTGAAGAATTAGAGCGAAGTTATAATGATATCAGCAACTTACTTTCCAGCACAGATATTGCCACTGTATTTCTTAATCGCGACATGCAAGTGATGTTATTCAATCCTCCTATTAGTGAATTGCTCAACTTACGTGAAAGCGATATTGGTCGTCCTATTAGTAATTTTTCTGCCAATGTATCTAATAAAGCTTTAATGACTGACGCAAAACAGGTGCTGGAAACATTAACCCCGATTGAAACCGATGTATGGAGTCATCATAAAGGTCAAAAGCAGCGCTGTTATTTACGTCGAATAGTGCCCTATCGCACCTTAGATGATCATATTAACGGTATTGTGATCACTTTTGTCGACATTACTGAGCGCCATCATCAAAAACAAATATTGGAACAATGTGTGCAAGAGCGCACGCATGCGTTACACGAGCGAGAAGCACGGCTAAGCGCCATAATGAATTATGCTTTTGAAGCCATACTTGTTTTAGATTTATCAGGCAAGATTACCGAATTTAATCACTCAGCCCAAACAATGTTTAATTATAATAATAAAGAAATTATTGGCAAAAACATTCAAGCATTAATTCCCTCAATCAATATTAAACAGCTAACTAGCCAAGCACTGAACCTTGAATCATCGGCTCTGTCTACCTTGATTTTAGAGAAAAAAGAATTGATAGGATTAAGGAAAGATGCGCTTGATTTCCCCATCGCACTCTCCTTAACTAAGGTCAAGGGTCGACCACTTTACATCGGTATTATTAATGACTTGAGCGAACCTCAAGCATTAAAAAAAGCCTTAATTAACATCAGCACCTATGAGCAGGAAAAAATTGGCCATGAAATTCATGATAATTTAGGCCAACGTTTAACTGGGATCAACTTACTGGCGAGTAATTTAAAACGCTCTTTGCCTAAAAGTGACATAAAAAACAATCAAGCAATGGACCTTATAATAGAACAATTGAGTCAAGCCATTGGTGATACTCGAGATTTTAGTCATACCTTAGCCCCTATTTTATTTCCTCCGCATGGCTTACAAGGCGCCTTAACCACCATGATGAAATTATTTGATTCATCAGGTATTAAAAAGAAAATAAAATTATCTTCAAATTTAACCATTGTAGATTCCGTCGTAGCGACTCAAGTCTACCGCATCGCCCAAGAAGCCATTAATAATACCTTAAAACATGCTAAAGCCCGAAAGGTAACACTGCAACTACAAGCGCAAGGAGAAAACACCTGTTTAGAGATCACTGATGATGGCCTAGGTTTTGACATCAATGATCCAAAGTTTAATCAAGGTATAGGTATACAAATCATGCGATATCGGGCATCTAATATTAATGCGACATTAGATGTTGTCTCATCGAAAGGCAAAGGTACAAGTGTGCGCTGTGTGTTTTAACACTCTAATTTATTTTCATCACTTCAATAAACCTAACTAAACAGCACACTAAATAACAAAGTAAGAATATAGCAAAGTAAGCCACAGCAGATGAAAAATCAGGTCGGTAGACTCATAAGAACCCTCATGCATTTTAGTGTTTTTTATACTCGTATTATCTTAGCATTACCCGTGCATTCGATAATTTGACAGTATCAGCTATAAGTCTATAGTTATAAATGATGACATCCAAAAATTAAATAACGAATAATTATAGTCAACATTAGGAGTTAGTTTAATGGTTCGCGTTAAACGTTTGGTACTCGATATTCTAAAACCCCACCAACCCAATGCGCTAGAATTTTGTCAGGTGTTAGCGTCGGTAGGTGAAGACTATCATGTGACGTTAACTGTAATCGAGATGGATGAAGAAACAGCCACAACCGAAGTGGTAATAGAGGCTAACCATATTGATTTTGATGCAATTTGTGCTGCTATTACTTCAGTAAGTGGCTCAGTTCATAGTATCGATTTTGTCGAAGTACAAAACGACACTCAACAAGAGTAGCCGAGGAATCTGGAATAGCATTTTGATTAGCACTTTAAAACAGGTTGCGTTATTGTTGAGGATCACTAACTCGCAAGACATTATGCGGCGGTACTTTGTGGTTAACGGCTTCGATGGTGCGCTAACAATGCTTGGCATCATTGTCGGTTTTAGTCTTGGTTCCACCACCAGTTTGACCATCACCATTAATGCTTGTGTAGGAGCGGCTATTGCGCTTGCAGTTAGTGGTTTAAGTAGCGCATATATCAGTGAGCATGCAGAGCTTAAACGCACGTTAGTGGAACTTGAAAACATCATGTTAGTTAACATGGAAAATACCGCTCATGGACAAGCAGCACGCTGGGTACCTATTTTTGTTGCGCTAGTTAACGGTTTGGCACCTTTGGTCATATCCTTATTAATTATTGCTCCGCTATGGTTGGCCGACGCTGGATTTTCGTTAATTTTTCCACCTCTGTTAATGGCCAGTATTATCGCGATGACATTAATTTTTTTTCTTGGTATATTTCTAGGCCATGTCTCTGGAGTGTCTTGGTTAATAAGTGGTCTAAGAACCCTGCTGATCAGTTTAGTGACAATCTTTCTTATCTATCTGTTTAGTAAAAACTAATACAAAAGTCATGGTGGTTAACTTTCAATTTTAATGGCTAAAATTAAAGAAATACTAGCAGATATAGCGGCAATAAAAGATCATCAACCTGCACTTAACAGATACCGGTTATTTTAACAAAAGTCACCAATATCTATTAAGTTACTTTAATCGTTTCTCATAGAATATCAGCAAGGTAACGTACACGCAGCTAACGATAACACCTCATAAATAGCCCCCCTTAAATAACACCTTTTTTTAACGCCATAAAATCATAAAAGCAGCTTTTAATATGGCTTCAGCCTGATATATATCATTCAGATAACCTCGAATAATCCTTAATGTTAGTAACACTTTTTTGATACACAGAGCGATTACCATGCAATTTAAACCATTTATTTTTATATGCATACTGACATTAGTGGGATGCAATAACAGTGATAGTGAACCCAGTATTCCTATTGATCAACCAAGCACTGATTTAGTTACTGTAGGGACAATATCGGGCTTCGGCAGTATTATTTCTAATGGCGTTACTTTTTCTACGACAGCCGCCACAGTCATGATCGATACAGAACCGAGTAACCTAGCAGAACTGCAAGTAGGAATGGTGGTTTCAATACGTGGGAGTGTTAATACTAACACTGGCGCAACTACAGCAAGTTACATTCATTTTGAAGGTGATGTTGAAGGTGTTATTACCAACATTAACACAAACAATAACAGCCTAATTATACTCGGCAGAACTATTTTAGTTGATGAGTTAACGGTAATCAATAATGCATCATTTGCAACGTTGGCAATAGGTAACATAGTCAAAGTTAGCGGTCAGTGGCGAGACCAAGAAAGAATACAAGCAACTTATATAACACGAACACAAAATCAATATATGAATGGCATGCACATGCAAGTTAAAGGAGTAATACAAGCGCTTGACCCTGATTTACAGCGCTTCAATATTGGTACGCAAGTGTGCGACTATTCGGGTGCTATGCTGAAATTAAATGGCTTAGCATTAACTAATGGCATGTATGTTGA
Source organism: Colwellia sp. MB02u-9 (assembly GCF_014077085.1). NCBI lineage: Bacteria > Pseudomonadati > Pseudomonadota > Gammaproteobacteria > Alteromonadales > Colwelliaceae > Colwellia > Colwellia sp. MB02u-9. The sequence goes on along the minus strand of NZ_JACGVF010000099.1, from coordinate 251,600 downwards.
GGCATCTAGTATGAGAGCATTGTCAGAAAATGTTTTTTTTCTTGACCAATTGCAAATACGTCAACGCAATAGAAACCGATATAACGACGGTGATAAACTGTGTAACCTTAATTGCGATTTTGAATTGAGTGGATTCATTACAGAATTCATTTCAGCTACTGACTTTACTGTCGATAGCTTACCTGTAACGACGACAAGTTCGACTGTTTTCGTCAATGGTAGTTCTTCTTCGCTTGGGCTTGATGTGAAAGTGAAAGTTGATGGTGTTCTAAATGATGACGACATTTTAGTCGCTGACAAAATAGTTTTTAGCCTACAATCATTTATCGAAATTGACGCCGATGTAGAGTCAATTAATGTCAGCAATGCTGAGCTCTCGATACTAGGAATTAATGTTGAAACAAATTCGTCAACGCTATTTCACGACCACAGTGATGCCGCACTTCGAGAATTTTCAATCAACGACTTAGCCTTTGGTGATCGCGTCAACATTCGCGCTTATATGGATAGTGATCGTGTGATGGTATCGCGTTTAGAACGTCAGCCCCCTGAAGACAAGGTTACGCTTAAGGCCTTAGTAGAAGAAATTAACCCATCGAGTTTAACGCTACTTGGCGTTAACGTCACAACTAATCAAAATACAATTTATCGAAATAAAGCTCGTGAAATAATTGATGCTGAAACTTTCTTTTTGTCAGTAACCACGACCAGTTTGGTAAAAGCTGAAGGCTCCTATGATAATACGGCTATTTTGGCTAACAAGTTGTATCTTTTAGATTGTGACTATGGCTGTCTTTGATGGTTGTCTTTGACGATTAATGTGTTAACTACGTGTTAGATTATTTAGCGTGCAGTTAAACAGCTCCACGCTATACCTTGTATTGCATTGCAAAACTGACTATAACTAAACCAGTAGTGCAAGTGCAATGCAGAGGTATATTGTCGAGTAATAGCTGGATATTGTACTTAAGATCACCTGTGCTTAAGATCACCGCGGCCGTGGTGTATTTCAACCAGCAAAAGTGGACAATAATCGCAATAAAATGAGACTAAGACCCATCAAAAAAGAGACCGTATCTTATGCTGTTACCCGCCGAGTAACTTCAACCTAGTAACTTCAAGGTATTCGCTTCCAACCTTAGTCTATTTTAAATTAATGAGTGGCTTTAATTCGTCTCTTTCCCCAATAGTACTTCAACCCTTAATAGTTCATTATCACTCGGCAATGCGACTTGCTGACCTGTTATTACCTTGCCATTAACACTGATTTGAATGACACCACAGCCGACTCCCTCAGGGTCTTTCACTGCAAGCTCAATAGTGCCGTTTTCTCGAGTTAACGTAGCGCTATAACTGCCCCATGACTTAGGAATACAAGGGTCAATCAAGAGGTATTTATCACGATAACGTATGCCTAAAATGGCTTCAGCTCCTAAGCGATAAGCCCACGCCGCTGAGCCCGTATACCAAGACCAACCCCCACGCCCCATATGAGGCCCAGCCGTTGCTATATCTCCTGCCATTACGTAAGGTTCTATTTGATAAGTGGTCATTTCTTCTGTCGTGCTAGAACGCTCAATAGGGTTGAGCATATTAAATATTTGCATCGCCCCGTCTCCATCTCTGTCTTTTGCCAATGCCCAACCTAACCAAGTAGCCGCATGCGAGTATTGTCCACCATTTTCTCGAGTGCCCGGAGGATAAGCCTTGATATAACCTGGGTCTCGCATGGTTGCGTCAAACGGGGGCCATAGTAGTCGAGCTAATTTATGCTCTTGATCAATTAATTCATTTTGAGCCGAGGTCAATGCCTGCTTAGCGCGAGTTTTATCAGCTTTACCACAAAGAGTTGCCCACGATTGTGCAATAGAGTCGATACGACATTCTTGACACTCACTTGAGCCCCAAGGGAGTTGCATATCATCGAAAGCTCGTCGATACCAAGCGCCATCCCAGCCATTATTTTCCACAGCGCGGCAAAGATCTTTAGCTCGCTTACGCCATTGTAAAGACAAATCACTTCGCTGTTGTTGATCGCATATAACCGTAAAGGCATCAATCACAGCAATAGCAAACCAACATAACCAAACGCTCTCACCCCGACCTCGAACACCCACTCGGTCCATGCCATCATTCCAATCACCCGTACCTATTAGCAATAAACCATGCTCTCCAGATGAATCAGTGCCACGTTCGATTGCCCGTTGGCAATGTTCAAAAAGCGAATAGCTTTCGCTTGAACTTTCATACTTACTGTATCGGTCTGCTTCCTGTGTGGTTAAGGGCTCTCCAAGTAAAAACGGAACTTTCTCATGCAATATCGAACTATCGCCACTGGTTTCAACATAATACGAGGTGACAAAAGGTAGCCACATCAAATCATCAGAACAATGTGTTCGTACACCTCTACTATAAGGTGGATGCCACCAATGTAGTACATCACCCAGGTCAAACTGGTGTGCTGCACACTCAAGAATATACGCTCGAGCCAAAGCAGGCTCTATGTTTACTAGCGCCATCATGTCCTGAAGTTGATCGCGAAATCCATAAGCACCGCTTGATTGATAAAAGCCTGAACGCGCAAATATTCGACACGCTAAGGTTTGATAGATAAGCCATTGATTCATCATCAAATTAAATGACAGTGACGGTGTTTCTACCTTGATAGCATTACAGACCTTTTGCCAGTGCGCCTTCATTAATCTCCAATCTTGGTTAATAACACCAGCAGAGCGCCATTTCTTGATGAGTTGTTGCACATGATTATCATTTTTACCTTGACCAAAGATAAAGTGAATATCGACTTGTTCATCAGGGGCTAAATCAATATGCACTTGCAAAGCGGCGCAAGGGTCAACTGCCGCGCCTACTTTGCCACTCATTCCCCAACGAGCTAATGCGGCAGGCTTAGAGCAATGCCCTTCACGACCTATAAATTCAGCTCTGTCTGTGGTGAAAGCATGTACTGGATAATCAGAGAATAAAAAACTTACATTAGTCGAAAAATCACTGCTCCAACGATTTTTAGCTAAAATAACGCCCTCATCAGCTGAATATTCGGTAAATATATGCGAACCACTATGGGCGCGATTAACCCCGTTAACGAGTTCCGCATAATAAGTAACCGTTAAACGTCGAGCGACATGGCTGGTATTATTTAAGCGCAGACGAGTGACTTTAATCGGGTCTTCATGGGCGACAAATACGCTTAGCTCTTGCTCTAATTGATGCCAATGGCTACGCCAACGACTATAACCCACGCTATGGGTGACTTCGCAAAGGTTACCTGTTCCTAAGGGTTTTGGGGTAACTGTCCACACTTGTGCTGTTTGTTCATCACGTAAATAAACCGCTTCACTGGGTTGGTCAATAACGGGATCATTCGTCCAAGTCGTGAGTCGATTTTCACCACTGTTGCCAGCCCAGGTATAACCACCGCCAACTTCGCTAACAATACTGCCAAAATTAGCATTGGCTAACACGTTACACCAAGGCGCTGGTGTGGATTTATTTGCCTCAAGATAAATAATGTATTCCTTATCAGTAAAGCCACCAAGACCGTTAAAAAAAGCCAAATTTTTGCGGCGCTGTAGTTTTGGTATGTCAGGTACTTCTTCAGGAGCCACCATCCCCCGAAAAGGAGGCAAGAGTTCTGTCTGACGATAAGCGAGCGCTAACTGCTCTTTCAATGAAGAATGTGCACCTAAGATGACATGAGCACTCGCCTCAAGTAAATGTGTTTGCGAAACTGAGATTTGATCTGAATGAATGACATGAATACCCGCCCTTTGCGCCACTAAAGTTTCAATGTCTAACTCATGTATAAGTTGCTGTATTTGCGCACCAAACTTGTCATCATAACCAGAAGGGCCTGCTTGTAATATCACAAAATCAATCTTGATCCCTTGATGATGCCAACGTCGATAAGCAAAAAATAACAGTCGTAATAACGCCACATTCGTTTCATCCACAAGTCGCAACAACAAAATGGGGAAGTCACCCGAGATACCAAATGGCCAAAGTGCTGACTGGCCCAATAAGTTATCCGTGATCACTTTATCTGCGGCGCGTAATAGGTCAACCGGATAAATAATGAGTGCCAATAATTGCTGTAATTCGGGTAAATAAGCAACGGCATAATCGAAGGTTTTCATCTCATTACTGACTTTAAATAAGGCATCATGAAAAAGTAAATCAATGGCAGAGTAAACTTCATAACATTGGCAAACATCAAACAATGCGTGTCGCGAACTGGCTGCAATAGTAACCAAGGCAAAAGATTCACTATGATAAGGTGATAATTCAACATTTACCTGTAGAGACATAACTGCATCAAGTGTCCAGCCAAGAGTTTTCGAAACCCCGTCAGTGACTGCTTGTGGACTTTGTATCGAGCCATTTCTACCCATAAATTTAGCACGGTCAGTCTCATAGCCAACCAATGTTACCGCGTCACTATCGGTCAGTAATCGGTGCATCATAGCGGGAGATTTTTCTTGTGGTGAGCGCGCACGACGTTCAAAAATCAATGCATTCATGTTGCTGGCTAATTCACTGTGAACAAATAATTTGCTAAAGGCTGGATGACTTTGGTCGGCGTCGCTTGGGCTTAAGACCACCTCAGCATACGTGCTGACTTGAAGCCTTCTTGACGCGGCCGTTTCATTTATAAAGCTTAATCGCCTGACTTCTACATCATCATTTGCTGCAACCGCGATTTCCATACGTAAGCTAATGCCTTTATCGTGGCGATTAAATTCTGCCATATGCGCATGGAATACCACTTCGTATTTATCAGCGCGTTTATTGACCGGTTGCCTACCTGCAGACCAAATCTCTCCACTATCAAGGTCACGGATGTAGATCCATACCCCCTGATTATCGATTGTTGAATCCGCTGACCAACGGGTTAAAGCGTTATGACGCCATAATATGCCTCCTGATCCCGAGTCGGTCAGCAAGGTAGTAAAACGACCATTACTTAAAGTATGCAGCTGCGGAATAACGCCATGCAGTTTAGGTTTCCAAGTGGGTAGGTGTGGCAATTGATGCATGGGTACATGATTGATTTCCGCTTCGGTAATTGCATCAATAGGAAACTCAAGGGCATGGGTTGTTGGTATTTGTTCATGTAAAAGCAATTCTACCGTTTGCACCATGGGACACGACTGAAAACGCTGGGCAACCTGATCATGAAATATCGCATTATCTAACGCGGTTAATATCATGCCTTGATGGTGCGCCATATGAGAACGAACAATAGAAAAACGTCGATTCTTAGCGACTCGCCCTGGGGTGTAATCAATTGCTTCATACATACCATAAAGGCTCATCATACCGAGCTTGGTTAATTTTTGAAGGTTTTGCACGGCGCGAAGTGGATAGATAGCTAATGCCAGTGCAGTAGAATAAGGTGAAATAACCGTATCTTCCTCTAAGCCACGCTTATAACCCAAACTGGGCACACCAAAGGCACGATATTGATAGTTATGTTGAAAATCAACCGCCGCATACCCAGACTCAGAAATTCCCCAAGGGGTATTACGTTTTTCAGCTAATTTAATTTGTTCATCGACCGACACTTGTTCACTTTGAGCCAATAAAGTTCCAGCATGACTTCGCAGTAATATCCGCGGCATCAAATACTCAAACATTGTGCCTCCCCAAGAAAGTAAAACACTACGGCCAGCAACTTTGGTGACAGAACGCCCCAAAGTAAACCAGTGCTTTATCGACACGTCTCCCTTTCCTATCGCGACAATACTCCCCAAACGCGCTTCTGATGCGAGTAAGTCATAATGGTGTGTATCCATAATTCCGGTAGTGGCATTAAAACCAATATGAAAAAGTGCAGCGTCTTTATCATAGAGTAAACGAAAATCCATCGCCGATACTTCTTCACTCGCCAATGTAGCGATAGTATTTAATTCTACTTGCAGGGTTTGAGCATTCTTTTTCGATTCACTTACTGCAGTCTCCAGCTTATTAAGCCATAAGGTAAAATCATTCGCGGGTTCCTCTAGCCAAAGACTTGGCTTGGCGTCACGTAAAGTGGCAATAAGCGCTTGAGCTGACTCACAAGCGAAAGGCACTTCAGCCAAGCTTAGCGTTGGCTTTAAAACTTGATTAAAAGCACTTATTGCTTGGTAGTAGCTACTTGTATCTTGGTGTAAGGTTTTTGGCTGGGCTTGCAATAACACAGACAACCAAGGTAATAAGCGGTCAATATCACGTAACATATCACGTAGATGTTGGTGTAGACGCCCCAACCAAACACGGACATCTCGCAGTTGTGAAACCCTTGAAACCAAAGATTTTTTAGCCAGTGTTGCCACCAAAGTACGGTCAAAATCAACACAGTCATCTTGACAAAGTTCGTGTATGGTTAACCACCAAAGCGCTGAATTTTTTTTTGCTTTATTGGCCTTATGACGGATATCAGCTATTAGTGTGACTAATAGGGTAAAGTCATGGTGTTTGTCTGTGTTAAGTAACGCCAAAGACTCTTCAATCAAGGCGATATTATCCATCAAGCCATCCCAACGTGAACAGGTAAATATGGCGGTGTTTTGCACTTCTTGGCAGCTTTTTTCAAGGGTCATTAAAGCCGCCGCCAAATTACCGCTATCAACCATTGAAATGTAACGAGGTGAGAGTACTTCTAATGTTTTAGTGTCATACCAGTTGAAAATATGACCACGATAATGCTCAAGTTTAGTCAGTGTGTTCATGCTGGCCAGTAAACGAGCAGCCAAATCTGTTGGGCCAAGGTAACCAAAATCCCAAGCAGATACATTAGACAAAAGCATCATGCCAATATTGGTTGGAGAGGTGCGATGTGAAACATTGCCATGTGGGTCTTCTTGATAATTGTCAGGCGGTAACCAATGATCAGAGGGTCCAACAAAGGTCTCAAAAAACAACCAGGTTCGTCGGGCCAAACGGCGTAAAAATATCACCTCATCATCGCTTAAGCTTTCCTTGTCACTCGATAGTGTACGCCCTAGTGCCCTGGCTATTTCTGGTGCCATAAGCCACAAAAACAACAAAGGTGCAGCAATAGGTAATACCGCTAAATTAACACTAGCAACCGCTGCAGCTAGCGATAAGGTCAGCAGTATACTTGTGCTCATTTCACGCCAATAAAACAACCGAGTATCATCACCATTGAGCTGATTGTCAGTATCAGCTGCGGTTACCCATTCCAACATTTTACCCCGGCTAACCGTTATTCTATAAAGTGTTCGAGCAATAGCATCTGTGGCAATAATCGCTTCATAAGGCAGAAATATGAGTAACAATAACCAGCGACCCGCCACCTCACGTGGCACAATAAAAGAATGCATCAAAGTTTTAAAATTAGCCGCACGGGCGACCCCTAACATGAAATGACAAAAATTATGTCCAACAGGGGCAAGTAGCGCCATTGCGGTCCAAACTAGGGCGTTACCGGGCAACCATAGCCAACCCGCCATAAGCCATAAAAGCAATGTTGGTGCAAAAAGGCTGCGTCGTAAATTGTCGATTATTTTCCATCGTTCAATCACACCAAAACGATTTTTAACCTTGGTGCCATCAGCCTGAAATACACTATTGGCTAGCCATGGCATAAGCTGCCAATCTCCGCGTATCCACCGATGTAAACGGCGACTAAAGCTGAAATAATGTGTCGGGAAGTTTTCATAAAGCACAATGTCAGAAGCCAGTGCTACCCGGCCTAAGATACCCTCGAATAGATCATGACTTAGTATGGTGTTTTCCGGAATACATTGCTTGAGGCTGCGCTCAAAACTAGCAACCTCATAAATACCTTTGCCAACAAAAATGCCCGTACCAAAAAGATCTTGATACACATCAGACACAGCATGGCTATATATATCAATAACACGATCGCCAGAGGCTAATCGAGTAAACCAAGTGTGGCGGTGTATGGTAGGAGCGATTTCAATACGGGGTTGAATAATGGTATAACCTGCAATAACCTTGCTTGTTTTATCATCAAAAACTGCGCGGTTCAGCGGATGCGCCAAGGTACCAATCAGCTTAGCCGCAGCCCCCCGACAAAGCTGTGTATCACTATCAAGGGTGATCACATAACGAATATCATTTAGCCCTATTGGCTCTCCCTCATGAACAAAAATAGCCTCACAGTTTTTGTCGCTAAGAAAACGATTGAAATCGCTTAATTTACCGCGTTTTCTCTCCCAGCCCATCCAGCAATTTTCACTGAGGTTATAACGTCGCTCTCGGTGTAATAAGTGAAATGGTCCGGTATTGCTAGCACCGTATTTACTATTGAGTGCTCTGATACCTTGACTAACACGATTAAGATAATCCGCGTCACTGGCAATACTCTGCACTTGCGCGTCAAGATAATCAGTTAACAACACAAAACGCAGTGCAGGATCGCTATTTGACAAATAATGAAGCTCTATTTGTTTGAGTAATATGTCGATATCGCTATTACTACTTAACATACTAGGTATAACAACAGCTGTTTTATATTGGGGGTCTATATGCTGATCAAAGTCGAGCTTGTTTAAAATTCGACTTGGCCATATGAGGGTAATCAACCAATTAGTAATAGCAATCGATAACATCGACGCGGGTATTAATGTTAATGCCAAACCCGCAAAATATGTTAAGGCTTGAGCATTGTTTTGATAGAGATAAACAACAACCACAACTTCAGCCAATATCACAGAGAATGCTAGCGCTAATAAATATAATAGGCTGGAAAATTTGCCACAAAAACGCTGAAAACGCTGCCACCAAGACACCTGATAACCTAAATCTTTTTCTAACGCCATTAATCCTTCATCAACCAGCCAATAACCTACATGGGAATAACGTTCGCCATTGGCACTTTCACAACAGGCTAATGCGACCGCTCGCTCGGCAATATGAGCTTCATCATGGGCAGTTGCCCTTGCTAAGTTTTCAATGACTTTGCAATACCTATCACGGCTGTCAAAATCAAGGCTTTGATATATGTCTGCCGGCTCATGGCGAAGCTTTTCCTCAACCACACTCACTTGCTCAAAAAACTTACGCCATGGGATTGTTTCTATCACTGAAAGACAATGAATAGCTCGACTTAAATAATCAATTTCATCACGAGAAACCATTAAAGGCTGGCTAATATCGTCACGCGAATAAGGCACAGTGAGTTCAGGTACTATATTGTCTACCGCTTCGACAATTAATTGGATACAAACCAAACGCAATAGTGTCGGTAAGGCCCATAATTCAGAAATATTGAGCGTCGTTTCTTGTTGATAGCCTTTAACATATTTAACCAAAAAATTTAACGACAGTTGGATACCTGTGGCCGCTAATAAGCCACTAGCCAGAGAATAGGCCCGCGGTAATGACTGACCACTGGTGTTTTGTAGACTTGGTAACAGCCGATAATAACTTGTTGGCATATCGATTTGTATTTGAGTAATGGCGCGGTCAACAACATAGCCATTGTCATAGACCCACTCAGCGACTTTCGCGGTATTAACATCACGGGTATTAAACAAGAGTTTTGCCTGCTCAAGCCACTTGGGTATTTTGGGCAATGCATTAAGTAAAGGGATTTGAGCAGGCGGACGATACGACACGGTTTGACTTTTAGCCAACTCCTGCGCCTTTATCGCTAACAAAACTTCATTAGATATTTCCGCCTGAGGATTCATTAATAAGCCCTCTGAGGATAACGTCCTTCTAACTCAGATTGATCAGTATTGCCAGGCCTGAGTAAATCATCTTGCGGTGTTATACCTTTTACCAACAACACGGGCACTTTACTATTTGCCAAAAAATCCATGGCAATATTACCATGGTAACGCCCTGCTCTAGCAGAGCGACCATGCGCGTTCATAATCACCATATCGATGTCATCTTGCGCTACCACTTGTAATAACTCGTCACACACGCCATGTTTGGGGATCAGCATCGAACTGATGTCTAAAGTGGTTAACGATGATAATTGTTTTCTCACCTGCTCTAGGTAATTGGCTGCAACTTGTTCATTATGTCGCTGAATACTATTTTCCAATGCTATTTCATCATTGTTCAACGGCATAATATGCGTCAGTCCAGACTCTGGTACAACATGGGCTAATAGTATTTCTGCCTGCTGCTCTTTGGCGATGCTTAGCGCAACAGGCAGTACGCTTTCAGCCCAAACAGAGCCGTCTAGCGGTACCAATATTTTTTTACAGTGAAGGGGTTGTTCTTGATGTTGTTGATGCTCTTTTGCTGGCACCAATAATGTTGATACTTTGCTGCCAAAAAGTAGTTTTTGACTATTACTGGCTAATGGCCACTGCGAATAACCATTGGCACCATGACTGCAAAGTACGACCAGATCGACAGGGTGTTTTTTTATCCAATGACTAATTTCTTCTGCCGCTTTACCTTCAACAATATGGCTAGTAACTATATTAGTGTTGGCTGGAAAATTTGACATAATATCATCAAGATATATTTCTATTTCTTGTTTTTGTAGCGCCCAAAGAAAAGGGTCAACCGGTGTTTTAATATTATTGTCTGAATATTCCAGTACATGTAGCAGGGTAATTTTTGCTTTAAAAGCATGTGCTATCGCCAATGCATAGGGAATAGCCTGCTTAGAAATAGCGGATCCATCAAGGCAAATTAAAATATCACGCATGATATACATCTCCTTCATAGTTAAGGACACAATTATTGAGCCTCTTTTTTAGGGATAAACGTAAATACGAAAGGAATTCGTGGTAATACGCTAAACATTGTCAGTGCTATATTTCAGGCACAGTTGAAATGCGCCAAGGCAGTAATAATGTATGTTAGCTAGACTATAAATAAGAAGGGGATTTTTTAAACTGATAATAATCAGGTCAAGAAAGATTAACTAAAGTATAACGTCTTAAACTGTATTAATCTTGCTGTAATCTCTTGATCAATTCACCCAGAGATAATAAAACCTGTTTCTTTTTACCAAAGGCATGTACTCAAATAAGTACATGCATATTGAGTCAATCAGTAATACATCATAACGAGTTACCTACTGCACGAAATAGCAAGATAACAGCAGCATTTATGAAGCTCTGAAAAATATCCGTTGAGCATAAAAAGTGTTTTATGCTTGCCTTTTAACAGGCACAACGCATTTATTTAACCGAGACCTTAACTGAGACCTTAACCGAGACCAACAGGTGATTTTACTTAGCGATGTTGCGCCATTTCACTTAAGTGCGGCGCATTTATAATCGTTACATTTCTCCGTTCCATTTTTACTGAGCCTTCTTGTTGTAACTGAGTCAATGTTCTGCTGACTGTTTCTGATGCTAGCCCTAGATAATTACCTATGTCATCACGAGACATACTTAATTCAAAGTTCTTATCCGAACAACCAAGGGATTTGTAGTTATCAGCCATATCCATTAAAAATGCCGCTATCCGTGCTTTAGCTTTTTTCTTATTTAACAAAGCAATATTACGACCCTGTTTACTCAAATTATCGGTAGCAAGCTTGATTAACCAACTCGGTACTAACTCAGCGAGTATGTTTCTAAACTGTTGTAATGGAATAGCACAAACAGCCGAGGTTTGTAAGGCAATAGCCGAAGAAGCATATTGCTGGGTATTTAAACCATCAAGCCCAAGGATATCGCCTGGAATTAAAAAGTTTAGAATTTGTTCATCACCATCATTATGGGTAACATAATTTTTAATTGCCCCTGATTTAATTATATAAAGTGCACTCAGCTCATCACCCGCATGATATAGGTGTTCATGAGTACTCAGTAAATATGAATTAACGGTTTTAATATAAGGCGTACTACCTAATAACTGTGCGACAACGCAATTTTGATATCTAATACAACGTTCACATTTACTTGCTTCCGCGTATTTAAGGTGTTTCATGGCTTTCCCTAAGAGGTTTTTACGCTCATGTATTTATTTCTCCCATTAATCATTATTCAAAGGAGAAAAATTAGTAATAAGGGAAAACCTGATATAAAGCTTATTAGTTAACTCTCAAGAAATATTGATGTCTCCTGATTTTCTTATACCTAAGTTAATGTATGTAAAAATAGCGATCGCTGACCTTATTTTCAATGACAATAAGTCAACGAATTACAACATTAAGCAGCTTGAGATAAGCCTGTTAAGCATCACAAGATAACGACGTTTTAAGCAGAAAATAAACTGTGTGAACAATAGCTTGAAATAGGATTAACAACCATCAGCCATATATTCAGTTTCTATATAAGATAATCAACAAAGCCATTTATTACGCGTTGATGTCATCTAAAGATGAGGTAATTGTTTTAGCTGCCTGATTCGCCCAAGCTTGATAAGCTACTTTTGATGGGTGAAATCCATCCTTGGCGATGTACCTTGGTTCAATAGGTGCATCGATATCAAAGTTAGTACATTGGCTAAAATTTTTAACAACAACAGTGAGCCGGTTATTTAACTGCTTAGAACGCTGCCCCCACCACCAACGTAAAGGTAAAGGAAAGGTGGTAAATTCTTGCATGGGTGGTAAGTTTGATAGCAGTATTTTTTTTACTGAAAATTTTGATACTAGGATATTGAGCATCACATTCATACGCTTTTCCCATCGATTTAAATGAGTGAAATGCGTTACGTCATTAACACCAATCGATACGAGTACCACATCAAACACTTGCGCTTGTTGATTATGTAACATAACCAGTACATCTTCAGCAGTGGCCCCGGTCTTTGCAAGTAACTGCCAACTAACACTATAATAACAGCCAAGTAATGATGATAGCTGTCCGGCTAAAGCATCTTCTTGTCCATCGACCCCAACACCTAAGGCAGCTGAATCGCCAATGATGAGTAATTTCAGTTCATTACCCGCACCACATACACCTAAACGCTCCCCTGTTGGCTCTGGCAGTGATACTGTCATTTTATTGATAAAAATAGCTTGTGGTATCAATACCGGCATTAACAAAACGGTTGTTATTTGATGGAACATATTAATCACCCTCCCTGAGTTTATTTCCCTCTTTGTGTTTTTAGCTCTTTGTGTATTACTATCACTAAACGGGGAATTGAATGCTGTCACTGCTTGTGCTGCTTGTGCTGCTTGTGCTGCTAATAGATGATATTCACCATTTCATGATTAATACTTTGATTAATACTGTGAGTAACAAACTTAGATGAAAGCGAGCAATCATATCCTGGTTGCGGTAATCACTTTAAAAAAGCTTTAGCATCATAAGCGTCATCTAAGTCACTTCCATGGTGTTGATCAATCACCTTATACTCTAGCGCTTCAAGTTCTTGTAATTCTTGTCGAGTTGCATTTTTGTTAGCTTCTTTCTTGGTTAGTACCAATAAACGGTTATAATCACGTTTTTGCATAATCAGCTCTATTAATAAATAAAGATCATAGTCTGCGGTATCTACTCCAAGGATAAAATGATAAATATCAGCCGAGTTAACATATAAATGACGCAAGCCTGCCTGACCTCCAAATGATTAAATTAGTCGCAACAATCACAATAAAAATACCTTATTGATACGATAATAAAAATGTCACCAAACCTTATTCAAGGGACTAGCACAATAGGTATGCCAATAGAGTGAGCCAGTTTATTAGAGACACTGCCAACAATAATTTCAGAAAAACGCGAACGACCTCGTCGGCCAACAAAAAGCATATTGGCATGTTCCGTTTTGGTCTTATCATGTAAAACTTCAGCTGGGTCTCCCCTTAGCACTTCACTGTCTAAATGAACATTTGATTTCTTATATTGATCACACAAAGACGACAGCATGTTCAAGGCAATTTTTTTTTCATCTTCATTTTTTATCATAGGCACAATACCGCCATCAACAACAAATGGCTCTGATAGGATCGGGGTAATAACTTGCACCAATTTAACCTTAGCACCAGTTTTTTCAGCTAATAAAATAGCACGTTCTAGTGCTCTTTTTGCCCACTCACTGCCATCTATGCCAACAATATACATAGGTTTGTCCATACTATTATCCTCATTTATTAAGACCTAATGCCAAATCAATAATCAATAATAAAAAGCCAAAAATAAAAAATCGTTATCCTGAAAAACCACTCTATTATTAACTTGCCACTTATATTTTGCTTGTATGAGTGTGATTAAATCCAGTAGCGCGATAACAATCATCCCCATTAAAATTTTCACCTTGTTGATCTACCCTTTTTTGGATAGCGCACTAAGGCTAACCTTTTTAATTGACTTTATATGGCTAGCATTTCAGTCGTATGCCGTTCTTAAAATATTCAATTAGGGGTTATCGCAATTTTCAGCACGCCATCCCTTTGATTGGCAAATAGCGCATAAGCATCTTCTATCTGATCAAGCGAATAATGATGAGTAATTAAGGCTTTGAGATCAATTCGCTCAGATTCGATCACATTCATCAATCTACGCATCCGCTCTTTTCCGCCAGGACATAAAGAGGTAATTATTTTATTGTCGCCTAGTCCGGCATGAAAAGCATCGAGGGGGATAATTAAATCCTCAGAATACACGCCAAGGCTAGATAATGTGCCTCCAGGCTTGAGTGCTCTTAGGCAGTTTTCAAAGGTTGACTGCAGCCCTAACGCCTCAATGGCCACGTCGACACCGCGCCCTTGGGTAATGCGCATAATTTCTTTAACGGGTTCTGTTTTTCGATAATCAATGACAAAATTTGCTCCTAACTGTCTGGCCATTTCCATTCGCCGTGGTACTGTTTCTACTGCAATTATGGTGGTTGCACCGCGCAACTTAGCCCCTGCGGTAGCACATAAACCGATCGGCCCTTGGGCGAATATAGCCACACTATCACCAATTTTTATGTTGCCTGATTCAGCGCCAGCAAAACCGGTAGACATAATATCTGGGCACATAAGCACTTGCTCGTCGGTGAGATTATCAGGTACCAGCGCGAGATTTGCCATCGCATCTGGAACCAATAAAAATTCAGCTTGAGCACCGTCAATGGTATTGCCAAAACGCCAGCCACCAAGTGCTTTTAGGCCATGTCTACAGCTGCCACCATCTTGCGAATGAAGTCCATCAAGACAAGCGTGTGAATAGCCGCTAGGGCAAATTGCTCCCGCAATAACACGCTGACCTTCTTGATAACCAGCAACATTAGCACCTAACTTCTCTATTATCCCGACCGGCTCATGGCCTATTGTCAGGCCTCTGGCGACTGGATATTCTCCCTTCAATATATGAACGTCTGTGCCACATATTGTTGTTGTAGTTACCCTTATTAACGCATCATTAGGCCCAACATTAGGTATAGGTTTGTCATCAAGAACGATTCGACCAGGCTCAACAAAAATAGCCGCTTTCATCATCTCAGCCACAGTAATTTACTCCAAAAATTAGTCTTGAATATAAAGGCTATCATGGCTGCTGTGGGTGAGAACTGATATTTATCAGTTCGACAATAAGTGTAAACGCGTATTCTTTAGCTAGTAATTCAGATATTGATTCAGATGATGAATGTTTAGTGCATTCAAAAATTAGCATAGCTATTGGAGGGATAAGGATGTCAAACAGTTATCATACTGAACAGGTACAAACAGTCTTCGAATTACTCGAGGCAACACCGAGTGGACTATCAAAAGATGAGGTAAATAAAAGACTGACAAAATATGGACCGAACACCTTACCGGAATCAAAGGGACGTGGTTTATTAGTCCGCTTTTTATACCAAATTCATAATATTCTCATTTATGTCTTACTAGTAGCGAGTGCTGTTACCGCAATCTTGGGTCATTGGATAGATGCCAGTGTGATCCTAGCGGTTGTTTTGATTAATGCCATGATTGGCTTCGTGCAAGAGGGTAAGGCCGAGAATGCTTTGAAGGCTATTCGGAAGATGCTTTCTCCAAATGCCATGGCGTTACGTGATGGCAAAAAAATAAGTGTTGCTGCACAAGCCTTAGTACCTGGCGATATCGTGATGTTGCAGTCAGGCGATAAGGTCCCTGCAGATCTACGACTATTTTATGTTAAAGGGCTTCAAATACAGGAGGCAGCGCTAACAGGGGAGTCGATAGCAGTAGAAAAAATCACAAGTCCTGTTGCACAAGAGTCGATGATAGCTGACCGTCGATGTTTAGCTTACTCAGGCACTCTCGTGACTCATGGCCAGGGCAGCGGCGTGGTTATTGCAACAGGTGCACAAACTGAGATTGGTCACATTAGTAAACTCGTATCACAAGTAGACTCACTAACAACACCATTATTACGTCAAATAGCCCAGTTTGGACGCTGGCTTACACTCGCCATTTTAGCGATTGCTATATTTACATTTATTTTTGGTTCACTAGTAAGAAATTATTCACTCTCTGAAATGTTTCTTACCGCTGTCAGCCTTGCTGTAGCGGCAATTCCAGAAGGTTTACCTGCCATTATGACAATCACCCTGGCCATAGGTGTACAGCGTATGTCAAAACGAAATGCCATTATTCGTAGATTACCTGCCGTGGAAACTTTAGGGGCTGTGAACGTCATTTGTACTGACAAAACAGGTACCCTGACGCGCAATGAAATGACGGTTCGAATGATTGCCACGACTAGTAGTTTATTTGAACTGAGTGGCACCGGCTACGATCCTCATGGCTCAATAATGTTATCAGGTATGAATGTGTTTCCTGAAGAGAAGTCACTTCTGTTGGAGGCTATCAGGGCTGCGGTGCTATGCAATGATGCATCACTAGAACTAAAAGAGGGAGAATGGCTAGTGCATGGTGATCCCATGGAGGGGGCTTTATTAGTATCAGGTATCAAGGCTGGATTAGACCTTGAGGCAGAGACTAAGCTATATCCCCGCACAGATCTGATTCCTTTTGAATCCGAACATCGCTTTATGGCGACACTTCACCATCAACACACAGGTGATGCCTTTGTTTTCCTAAAGGGTGCCCCCGAGCGTATTTTACAGATGTGTAGGTATCAGAAAAAAGCACAAGGTGTTCAGACCTTAGACAGTGATTACTGGTTAAGCCGTATTAATGAAATGGCTCATCAAGGCCAGCGCGTATTGGCTATTGCCGTTAAGCCAGTCAATAATAAGCAGCTGGAATTAAAGTTTAGTGACGTGGATAACGGTCTCATATTGTTAGGCATGTTTGGCTTGATTGACCCGCCTCGCGAAGAAGCAATAGAAGCGATAAAAGTCTGCCATGCAGCGGGTATTCGGGTAAAAATGATTACAGGAGACCATGGTGTTACAGCGCGTGCTATCGCCCAGCAACTCAACCTGATTAATGTCGACGATGTACTCACCGGACAGGAACTGGATCTCATGAGTGAAGATGAATTACGCCAGCGCATCCAAGACATTGATGTCTACGCACGTGTCAATCCCGAGCATAAGTTACTTTTAGTTAGGCTGTTGCAAGAGCTGGGGTTAATTGTTGCCATGACCGGTGATGGCGTGAATGATGCCCCGGCCCTGAAACGTGCTGATGTCGGCACAGCTATGGGGCATAAAGGTACAGAAGCGGCAAAAGAGGCGGCTGAAATGGTATTGCTTGACGATAATTTTGCCTCTATCATTCATGCGGTAGAAGAAGGGCGCACCGTTTATGACAATATCAAAAAATCGATTCTTTTTATTCTGCCCACCGGTGGTGGCGAAGCACTGATCATTTTGGCGGCAATTTTATTTGGTTTTCATCAGTTACCGTTAACGCCAGTACAAATTCTCTGGGTCAATATGGTGACCGCCGTTACTCTGGCATTGTCATTATCATTTGAGCCGCCCGAAAAAAATGTCATGAAACGCCCGCCACGTAATTCTAAGGAACCTATGCTGACACCCCACTTAATTTGGCGTATCAGTTTTGTTGCTGTTATTTTGATGAGTGGAACAATCGGCCTTTATATTTGGGAAATTAAACAAGGTATGAGCATTGAACATGCACGCACAGTAGCGGTGAATACCTTGGTTATGTTTGAAATATTTTATTTATTTAACTCCCGCTATTTGAAAAACAGTGTCTTTAATTGGGCCGGACTAACGGGTAATCGTTATGTATTAATCGCTATTGTTATACTGATTTTTTTACAGTTAGGTTTCACCTACCTAATACCCATGCAGTCTTTATTTGGCACAACAGACATTGACTTAACTGTATGGCTACGTATTTTTCTCGTTTCTTCTTCGGTATTGTTTTTAGTCGAGGGGGAAAAATATTTTAGGCGACGTGCAGAACGAATGACATAATAAGTCGTATAACCACGGTCTAATTTTACCGACGGTTAATCGTTATATTAGTTGGAGGATAATGATAGGCGAGGGTTTAAAAAATTGTTTGGTTAGCTGTTTATATTGTTGGAGCAATGAATAGCACATCAGCTTTAGTTGCTTTAGATCAGAAATTTAAACCAAAGTCAACTAATGAGTATTTGGCTTACTGCTCAGTAATTTTTTTAAAACCCTATTCATTATTTATCTCTAAGCTGTTTAACAAGGTCTGGGAATATAACTTTCCATGTTTCATAATATATATTCAGTTCTTCGCTATCGACACCATCAACGCCAATCAATTGATTTAGTTTATCCATGAATGCCATACGTAAATTAGGATCCTTTTTTAGGTACATATCAACCGTTAATAAATCAGATTGTAAATCACTTTTAAGGTTTTTCACATAGTGATAAAGCACCATAATTTGTTGTTCTGACAGCTGAAACTCCTTGGCCATAATAAGTTTAAATTCTTGCTTTTCATTATTATCATCCAAACCGTCAGCACTAACCACATGATAGAGCAAAGCAGCCAATGCGATATGAAGGGTAAGTGAGTTTGGATGCTCAAATAATTGGCTTTCTTGATCTCTGGCTTCAAACCAGTGCTTGAATGATTCAAACATACTTACCTCCTATGTTGATATTTGCGCAGATCGTGGTGCTGACATTGAAATTAGATAATCTGAAATTCAAACAAAAACCACTGAGCTGCTAATGGCAACACAGCCTTTTTTTATCCAAAGCAGAACCATAACCGCATCTTCGCCATGGCTATTAATAAGATTAGGCAGTTTTTCAATCAAGCCTATATCAGCACTATTAAATTCATAATACTGCGTATTTTTGGCATAGGGTTCTGCAATTAATACCACTTTATTGGTATCATAAGGGTGTTTACCCAAAGCACCAGAAAAAGCCACATGCTCATTTTTAAATGCCGTAATATTAAAATCGAGATGATATTTAACTAATTCAGTACCTTGGGCTGCAATAATAAAATATGACATAACCGACCTTATTTAGCTGGGAGCTTAGACCTTCACTAAGACCTTAGCTTAGACCTGAACTTAGGACCTGAGTTTAACTGTGAGCGATGCAATTATTTTAAGTTAATATTAACTCTGATTGCGCCGATAAATAATGTGATAAACAAAGGCAACAAAAACACTCCCCCCCACAAGATTACCCATAATTACCGGTACTAAATTACTAAAAAACCCAGACCAAGTTATCGCAGCAACAGCCAAGTCGGTGTTACCAAAAGTCTGCGCTAACATCGCCAAAGGAATGATGTACATATTAGCAATGCAATGTTCGAACCCTGCGGCAACAAAAGCTGAAATAGGAAAAACAATAGCCATTACTTTATCTGTAACGCTTCGTCCCGCAAAGGCCATCCAAACCGCCATACACACCAAGACATTACATAAAACGCCTTTAAAAAAAGCACTCCAAAAAGGCAAGTTACTTTTAATAAGGGCTATTTTGATATATTGCTCAGCAATAGCACCCTGGTTCATGTCAATATGACCCGACAGAAAAACTAATACGGCAAGACCTGCTGCCCCAATAAAATTAGCAAAACAAACAACAAACCAGTTTTTTAAGATCTGGGCTGTCGATATCTTACCTTCGGCCCACGCCATCGCTAATAGGTTATTACCGGTAAATAATTCCGCGCCAGCAACAATGACTAAAATTAAACCCAGAGAAAATGCTACCCCTCCTAACACTTGGCTAATAGCAAAACCCAGGCTGGCATCTGACTTTATCAAAACAAAATAAAGTGCGCCTAAGCCAATAAATGCCCCCGCAAGCATACCCAGCATCAATAACGATAAAAATGGAAAACCTACTTTAGCAACACCTACATCATTAACACGCTGGGCAATTTCTTTGGGTGAAAAGGCATCAGAACCAAATATCTCAGACATATCAACAAACCTTGTGCGATCAAATATTAATAATTTCAAACCTAAGAATAAACCTTAGCTGTTCATAAAATATACTTATCACAGTGTTGGCTGATTTATATCAGGCAAAGCAAGCTTTTGCCGATAAGCAGGCATTTTTTAGACTCTATACTCAATGTAAATGTTGGCTTTGCCGGTGAATTTCAATCAAATTTCAATCAAACTTTAATCAAACTTTAATCAAAGTAACGGGGGGATTAGACGTGGCTAATAAACTGATAAATACTATTTGTCCCTTTTGTGGCGTAGGTTGTGGTATAGCTTTATCTGTAGATGAAAAAGGTAAACTTATCGGCGTTGAGCCACAACCTTCACACCCTATTAGTCAAGGGAAACTCTGTGATAAGGGCTGGAGTACCGCTTATGCCATCACGGACAAAAACCGCTTAACACAACCGCTAAAACGTATTAATCATCAATTTTTTCCCATTAGTTGGCAAGAAGCCCTTGTCAGCATTGCTGAAGAATTAAAGCAGATTATTGAATATAGTGGTACTGACAGTGTTGGTGTTATTAGTAGTGCTCGAGCAACTAATGAAGATAACTACGCCGCGCAAAAATTCGCTCGGGCGGTATTAAAAACAAACAATATCGACCATTGTGCCCGTATTTGCCATAGCCCAACCGTTGCGGGCTTAAAACAATCTTTAGGCTCTGGCGCAATGACCAATAGTGCCAAAGATATTTTCGACACTGATTTGATTATGGTCTTTGGCGCTGACCCGACAGAAAACCACAGTATTTTAGGTGGGCATATTATGCAAGCACACCTCAATGGCTGTAAATTAATCGTCATAGATCCAAGAAAAATACGCCTGGCGAAACTAGCGCCACTGCATTTACAGCTCAAGTTAGGCAGTAATATTGCGCTGATCAATGCAATGCTACATGTCATCATCAAAGAGAAATGGTATGACAAAGATTTTATTGATCAACGTTGCGAAGGTTTTGAGCACCTAGCTAAACACGTTGAAAATATTACACCAATATCAGTTGAAGCAATAACAGGCCTTAGAGCCGCAGATATTTACCAAGCCGCAAAGCAATATAGTCAAGCGAAACGGGCAATGATTTTCTATGGCATGGGCATCACCCAATACATGAGCGGTACCAATAATGTTATTTCTTTAGCTAATTTAGCGTTAATCTGTGGCCATATTGGCAAGCCGGGTACTGGGGTCAATCCACTTAGAGGACAAAATAATGTTCAAGGTGCTTGTGACATGGGCTGCTTACCTAATGTTTATCCAGGCTATCAAAATGTTGATGATGAAAAAGCGCATGAAAAGTTTAGTAACGCTTGGCATACAGAACTAGCAAAGGCCCCAGGATTAACCTCATTAGGCATGACCAAGCGCGCTTTATCGGGAGAGTTTCGCGCACTTATACTGTTTGGAGAAGACCCCGTAGTGACCGACCCAGATCAAAATCATGTTAAAGCATCACTCAAAAATTTAGACTTATTGGTTGTTGCTGAGCTCACCTTAACCGAAACAGCGAAGCTCGCCGACTTTGTTTTACCCGCGGCTTCTTTTGCTGAAAAAGAAGGTACCTTTACTAATTGTGAACGCCGAGTACAGAAATTAAACCAAGTTATCCCACCTGTTGGGCAAGCAAAAGGTGATTGGCAATGGCTACAAGCGTTGGCAAAACAAATGGGATCTGAGCAACTAAACTGGTCAAATTCACAAGACGTATTTAATGAAATGACCTCCCTAACTCCGCCATATCAGGCGATGAATTATCAAAAACTTGAGGATAATTACGGTTTACAATGGCCCTGCACTAATGACAGCCCCAAGGGTACCGCCATTTTACACAGCACGAGTTTTCCTATTGGCAAAGCAAGATTAATTGCAGTAAACCATAGTGATATCGATGAAATGCCTGATGAAAACTTTCCATTGCAGCTGACCACTAATCGGCTACATTTTCATTATGGTTGTGGCTCAATGACCCGAAACTCGCCTTTGTTAGAAAGAGAAATACCCCCTGGTATTTTATTTATTAATCCCATTGATGCCAACAACCTTCATATCAGCCATCAAGACGCTGTTAGCGTTAAATCGCGTCGAGGTTATTTAGAGACCAGAGCGATAGTCACTAATGACGTGCCTGTTGGACTGGTCAGCATGCCTTATCATTTTAAAGAAGCGCCATCGAACCAACTCACCAATACCGCGCAAGATCCGATCACTAAAATGCCTGAGTTAAAAGCCTGTGCGGTCATGGTTGCAGCATTAGCGAAAGGGCAAATACCAAAAACAATCGAGCAATTGCAGCAGGAGCCAAAACATGAAAATTTATTTACTTGATGACTTGCAGCATTTGCAAGCACATTTAGCTCAGGATTATCAATTTCATCAGGTGGTAACAAACAACAATGGCCAATATCATTGGCAACAACTCGCCAGTGATGAAACTCAACCTCTAGTGCATGACAAACCACAAAGCTCAGCCAAAGGCTTCTTTTTTGCCGAACAAGAAAGTTTACTGGTTTTTAATGGTGAATATTTTCAAGAAACCTTGCCTACACCTAAGCCTTTTGTTTTATTTGGCGTACAAAGCTGTGATTTAACGGCTATTCATTATCAAGATAAATTTTTTAAAGACGATCGCTATTATCAGGCAAGGCGCCAGCAATGCTTATTGGTAGGACTTGATTGCATTAATCCTTGCGAGCATGGTTTTTGTCCAACGGTGAATGCAGGGCCTGGTGTAAGAGAAGAGCACGCAGATATTGTTTTACACCCGCTAGGTCATAAATGGCTAGTCATTGAACAAACGAGTAAAGCTGCAGAAGCATTACAAGCATTAGCACTGTTAGAAACACACTGGCATTATTTGACCCAAAGAGACTTAACATTACATCAATGTGAACAAAAGTTTCCTGACGATAAATACATCACTGATGGTATAGAAAAGTTAAATTCAGGAACAATAACTGATGAGTTTTGGCAAACGTTAGCCATACAATGCTTGGGTTGTTCTGGTTGCACCACGCTCTGCCCAACTTGTTCTTGTTATGGCACCCGAGCGATAAAAAAAGACAACAATGAGTTTAGTCAGCAGCGTTTTTGGGACTCTTGTCTTTATGAAGGTTTTCAACGAGAGGCAAGCTTTAATAATCCCTCGGCAGAAGCAGGCACAAGAGTAGAGCGTTTTTGGCAGCATAAGTTTGCTGATGAATTTTTCACCGAATTTTCTCGCCATGGCTGTGTAGGCTGTGGTCGTTGTGAACAAACCTGTCCGGGTGTTATTGGTGTACATTCAGTGATGAAGCGCATAACTAAAGAAGGTGGTCCAGAAAATGGCCCCGAGGTGACTCATGCTTAGTCATATTCCTGATTGTATTGAGTTAGTGGATTACATTGATGATGGTGAGCAGGCACGTCATTATTTGTTTCGGCTTTTAAATTTAGCACAAAGTAAAAATAAAAATCATCCACATGATTGGCAACAAGTACAACCAGGACAGTTTTTTATGCTCAATGTCCCTAGCATAGGCGAAGCCCCCTTCACCTTTACCGAACCACCCAATGAACGAGGTGAGTTTAAAGCTTTTATTCGACAAATGGGGCAAGTCACCTCAACTTTATTCTCTATGCAACGCGGTGCTATTCTTGGTGCGCGTGGCCCTTTTGGCCGTGGTTGGCCGTTGGATAAAATTGTTAATCATAATACGCTCATTATTGCCGGTGGCTGCGGATTAGCGCCTTTAGTGACTTTAATAGACAAATTAACTAACAACTCACCTGACAAACCAACTGATAAACTAGCTAATAAAGCCAAAAATAAACAACAACTCATCTTAATCTATGGTGCTCGTAATAAAGCCGCGCAGATGTTAACCCCAGAACGTGCGCGTTGGCAAAAGCAGATCAAGATATTTAATACGCTTGATGCCACTGATGAATATACTAGTACTAATGCCAATACCCGTGCTAATAATAGTAATGAATTACGGGCAACTACTGTTCAAGGTAGCCCTTTAATGATATTACCCACAGCGCTGAGCACTTTTACTCGCCCACCCACCACGGCGCTGCTTTGTGGCCCAGAGCTGATGATGAGTAGTGCCGCTACTTATTTAACTGAGCAAGGCATGGCAAGTGATGCTATTTTCCTTGCGCTTGAACGACGCATGCATTGCGCCCTTGGTTTATGTGGCCATTGTTACATCAAGCATCAATATGTTTGTAAAAGTGGTCCCACCTTTAGCTGGCATGCTTTACAGCAACTCAAAGCACATTAATCATTAAAGATTTTTTTGCTTATTTATCGTGTTTTCTGCTAAGGCAATATGTACGCTAGCCTTAGCAACTGAGTCAGGGTTCAATGAAATAGAATCAATACCGCATGCCACTAAAAACTCGGCGAACTCAGGATGGTCCGAAGGGGCTTGTCCACAAATCCCTACTTTGCAACCACACTCATGAGCGACTTTTATCACTTGTGAAATCATACTTTTAACCGCATCATTCCTCGCATCAAATAAGCTTTTTAACTCTGTTGAATCACGGTCTATACCTAAAACAAGTTGCGTTAAATCATTGCTGCCAATAGAGAAACCATCAAAACGCTGAGCAAACTCTGCTGCCAAAATAATATTAGAGGGTATTTCACACATAACATAAACCTGTAAGCCCTTCTCGCCTCGCGTTAACCCCGCTTCACTCATCACAGCAAGTACTTTATCGGCTTCATCGGGTGTGCGACAAAATGGGATCATCACGATGACATTATCAAACCCCATTTGCTCTCGCACTTTAACAATCGCCTGACATTCCAACATAAAGGCTGCGCGATAAAGTTTATGGTAATACCGTGAGGCCCCCCGTAAACCTAGCATAGGATTTTCTTCGATCAGTTCAAAAAACTCCCCGCCCAATAAACCACGGTATTCGTTAGATTTAAAGTCGGACATACGCACAATGACAGGTTTTGGGTACTGTGAAGCGGCAATTTTAGCGACGCCAAGCGCAAGATTATCAACAAAATAATCTCCACCTTGTGCATAGCCACGGCATAATTCGCTAATTTTTTGTTTAACTTTACTATCAGTCACTTTTTCAGGGTGTAATAACGCCATAGGATGCACCCCTATTTGACTGGATATAATAAACTCTATGCGGGTTAAACCTATGCCCGCAACCGGCAAAGCGCTCCATTTAAAAACGCCATCGGGCATCGCGGCATTAATCATAATATCTGTGTTGGTGTGAGGTATGTCAGCTAAATTTACCTCTTCAGTTTCAAAAGCTAATCTGCCTTCATAAACAATACCGAGTGTGCCTTGGGCGCAACTTAAGGTAACTTCTTGATCATTTTGTAGCACTTGAGTGGCATTTTCACAGCCAACAATCGCGGCAATTTTTAGCTCGCGACTAACAATCGCTGCATGACTTGTTGGTCCACCCGTATCGGTAATAATACCTGCCGCTTTACGCATTAAAGGTAACCAGTCAGGATCGGTTTTTTGAGTTACTAACATAGCGCCTTCAGGAAAGTGTTCAACATCTTCAGGATTAAGGACTTTAAACACCTTACCCGTAGCAATAGCACTGCCAACACTGGCACCTTGCACAAGTATTTTTGATTTTTCTTTCAGCTTATAATTGACTAATACCGAATGATTTTTCTGTGATTCTACTGTTTCAGGACGCGCCTGAACGATGTAAAGCTGCCCTGAACCACTATCTTTTGCCCATTCCATATCCATGGCTTTGCCGTAATGTTTCTCGATTATCACCGCCCAGCTTGCCAGTTGCAGTATTTCATCATCAGATAAAACTAAGCTGGTACGTTCTTCAATACTGGTTGCTAGCGTTTCAGTACTTGCTGCTACTTTACTGATATGGATATTTTTTGATTTATCCGCATGGGCAAAGCACATTTTCTCTAGTTTGCTGCCACATTTTTTTTCAATAATAGGTCTAAAATTTTGCTTTTGCTCACTAGAGGTAACTTTTATATTTTGTGCTAACAAAGGCTTAAAAACCATAAATCTATCTGGCGTAACGCTCCCTTTTACTATGGTTTCGCCTAATCCCCATGCGCCATTGATTTCAACAACGTCACTAAAGCCTGTTTCGGTATCAAGCGTGAACATCACCCCTGCTGCTTGAGCATTAATCATTTGTTGAATACCAATCGACAAGGCGACTTTCTCATGTTCAAAGCCTTGTTTTTCCCGATAAACAATGGCTCTATCGGTATAAAGCGAAGCAAAACATTGTTTACAGGCGATCAGTAAATGTTCAATGCCGATAACGTTTAAGTAACTCTCTTGTTGTCCGGCAAAGCTTGCTTCGGGTAAATCTTCAGCGGTCGCCGAACTTCTTACCGCAACACTCGCCATATAGGGGGCTTGGTTTACTAAGTCATTTTGATTAAGTTTGTTGTGTTGAGTTGCTTGTATTCTCTTTGATAAGTCTTGATAGGCTTGGGTAATTTCACTGTTTTGCTGCTCGGTAAAGTCACCATTCGCAATTAATTTTCTGATCGCACTGCCGGTAGTGGCCAAGTTTTGTTGTGCTGAACCATAGGCATCAATATGCTGTTTTATTTTTTCATTGAGCTTATTTTGTTGTAAAAAATCGACAAATAATTGTGCGCTGGTCGCAAAACCAATAGGTACCTGCACTGGTGTTTCACTCATATTGGCGATCATTTCGCCTAAACTGGCGTTTTTTCCACCCACTTGTTCAAGGTTAGCGAGCGTTAATTGCTCAAACCAAAAAATAGTTTGTGCTTGTTGTTTTGATTGCATATTTATCACCTTTATCCGCTCGACATTACCGACTATAAACTCAACTATTCTTATCGTTAAGAAAAGCTAACGCACTATTAATACTATGAAATTTAGGGTAATCACCCTCAATAATTTTTATTCCCGTTGATTTTTGCAACGCCGCTAAATAATTAATAAAGTCCATTGAGTCTAAGTCACACTCTTCACGGATATCTTCATCAAAATCAATGGTGTTTTTTTCAACTTCAGGCGCAACTTCCTGTATAGCCTCAATAATCAAGCGCTCGATTTCTGTTGTATTCATAATTGCTCCGGTTTTTGTAAATTTTTAGCCAAGCTATTTAAAAACTTCGCCGCGAGCATGCCATCAACGACTCGGTGATCGGCACTTAAACAAAGCGTTATTTGCTCACCAATATCAATTTTTTCATCGCACACTTGTGGGACTTTTTTTACTTTACCAACACCGATAATCGCGACTTGTGGCGGATAAATAATGCCAAAAACTTGATCAACGCCACGCTCACCCATATTGGTTATGGTAATTGTGGCGCCCATCAGTTCTGAGCTACGTAAACGCTCACCACGTTCAATCGCTCGACTTCGACGCGTAATATCACGCAAAGCAGACATAATGTCTGGCACAGATAACTGTTCGACATGGCGCAATGCAGGTACAACGACTCCACCACCTCGTAAACTAATGACATTGGCAATATTGATTTCACTCGCTGGCTCAAAATGACCCTGTTGGTAAAAGCCATTTAATTGCGGATATTTTTGTAAGCTTATAGCAACCGCTTTAAGTACTAGTGCAATAAGTAAAATATGTGTTTGGGGTGTTTTGTCTTTATTGGCTTGTTGTAGCCATTGCTGTGCCTTGTTTATAGGCAGGTCTACACTCAGATAAAAATGGGGGATTTCTTGCTTAGATTTGGTCATAGCAGCGGCAATCGCGTTACGCATGTTTGCTAATGGCTCGCCCTCAGTTAGCCGTGTTTTGGGTGCTATCTGCGCAATATCTTTTAGTATGATGCCACCATTAGGACCACTGCCTTTAATCCTCGACAAATCCAACTGCTGTGCTTTTGCTATTTTACGAACAATGGGCGAAGCAAGTACCCTATTGGTTTTGGTATTGATGTTTAGCTTTTCAGTAGTTTTTTTTTGCGGTTTTTCTGTCAAGGCTTCTACCGATAATAAAACCGGCTCCTCAATTACTTTCTCGGGTGTTGTTTGTTCAGGTGTAGTTTTTTCAGTAATGATTTCTTCAGTGGTTAATTCTTCAATGGCTATTGGTTCTTTGATGATGTCTTCAGTGCTAGTGTTTTGATTTTTAGATTCATTTAGTGACTTTTCTTCGATGTCTATCCTTGCCAATACGCTACCGACAGGAACAGTGTTTACCGGTTGAACTAATAACTGGGTAATAATGCCGTCGTGGTAGGCTTCCATGTCAATAGCACCCTTTTGTGTTTCAAGCACGGCAATAATATCGCCATGCTTTACCTTATCACCTACCTTGATTAACCATTCGACCAACATGCCCTCGCTCATATCTGCCCCCAGTGATGGCATGGTAATGTCTATGGATTTTTTCATGCTTGCCTTCCCCCCTATTTTACATGACCTGCCTGACGTTGAAGCGCAGCGTTATTGTTCACCTGCAAATAAAATTGTTGCACAACGGATGATTTGTTCTACCTGAGGTAAAGCCGCTTGTTCGAGGTGACTTGGGTAAGGAATAGGCACCTCTTGAGTACAAATTCGCTGCACTGGCGCATCTAAATACCAAAAAGCTTGCTCCATAATAATGGCGCTGATTTCACCCGCTAAACTGCCGGTTCTCCAGCCTTCATCGATAATAATAGCGCGGTGTGTTTTCTTAACACTGGCTAAAATGGTGTGGTTATCTAATGGTCGCAAACAACGTAAGTCAACAATCTCGACATTAATATTTAATGCGTCAAGCGCAGAGGCGGCCATTAAAACTTTAGGTAAGCTGCCCCCATAGGTGATCAAGGTAATATCTGTACCTTGCTTACGCACTACGGCTTTTTCCATATCAGCGTCTGGTGCATTAAAGACTTCACCTTGGTTATTTAATAGCATGACATGTTCAAAAATAAGCACAGGGTCAGGGTCTTGTAGTGCTTGTGATAGCATATAACGGGCATCGTTATGCGTTGCTGGGCTTAATACTTTTAAACCAGGAATATGGGCGTATAAATTTTCCCAGCTATGAGAATGTTGCGCGGCCAGTTGTAAACCGGCACCACATGCCATGCGAATAACAATGGGGACATTCAGTTGACCACCTGACATATGACGTAACGTGGCGGCACTATTAACAATTTGATCCATTGCCAACAAGCTAAAATTAACCGTCATCACCTCTACTATTGGCCTCATTCCCCCTAACGCGGCGCCGATACCTACCCCGACAAAACCTGATTCGCATAGCGGCGTATCAATAATTCGCTCTGCGCCATAATGTTCAAACAAGCCTTTACTTACGCCATAACAGCCACCATAACGTCCAACGTCTTCACCCATTAAAAATGTGCGTTCATCGTCGTTTAGGCATTGTTCAATACCCGCACGTAAGGCTTCGCGGTAAGTCATTGTTTTACTATTGTTTGTTTGAACCTTCATGCCAAGCCTCCATGCTCTGCCTTGGTATTTATTTTCGGTGTTGTAGGGCTATAAACATCTTTACAAAGATCTTCAACCGGCTCCCATTGCCCTTGCTCGGCAAAGTTAATGGCTTCGATTATCTCTTGTTTAATGTCTGATTCAATGCCGTTAAAGTCACTATCACTGAGCTGATGATTTTGTATCAACCAGTGCTTTAATTGCTTTACGGGGCCGTGCTTTTTCCACTGTTCTATTTCTGCATTATCACGGTATAGCTGACCATCAAAGCTTGAATGTCCTCGAAAACGATAAGTCTGACACTCTAAAAAATAAGGTTGTTGATGACTTCTAACGTGCTGAACTGCTTTAGTCGTTGCCGCTTCCACGTTGACCACATTCATACCGTCGACTTGCTGCGCTGGCATGCCATAACTTTGTGCTTTTTTGGCAATATTGATTTCTGATTCAGATAAGGCCAATGCCGTACCCATGGCATAACCATTGTTTTCACAAATAAATAGTATGGGTAATTGCCATAACACGGCCAGATTCATTGCTTCATGAAACTCACCTTCTGCCACGGCTCCTTCGCCAAAAAAACACACGGCTATCGCTGATTTTTTCAGTTGCTTATTGGCCATAGCTAAACCTGTGGCTAAAGGCAAGCCACCTCCAACAATGGCATTGCCACCATAAAAGTGCTGCTTTTTATCAAATAGGTGCATAGAGCCGCCGCGCCCTTTACTGCAACCATTCGTGCGACCATACATTTCAGCCAACACAGACTTCATTGATAAACCACGCGCAAGCGCGTGACCATGTTCACGATAAGTCGCCACAATATTATCTTCTGGGGAAAGCGCCGCCATCACGCCCACAGCTACCGCTTCTTCGCCAATATAAAGATGAAGAAAACCTCGTATTTTCTCTTGTGCATAAAGCTCAGCACATTTTTCTTCAAAAAGGCGAATGCGTAACATTTGTTTTAATTGTGCAAGTAAGTGCGCTTTATCAAGATGTAATTTATCATTCATTTTTTATTACTCTTTTTTCTTACTATTTTTCATTACCTTCTTATTGAACATTACTGTTCATCACTTTCTAAGGTGGAAATATCACCTTCGGGTAAATTGAGTTCACGTGCCTTTAATAAGCGCCGCATTATTTTTCCACTGCGAGTTTTAGGTAAGTTTTTGCGAAAAATTATTTCCTTAGGCGCAACTGCCGCGCCTAATTTTTTACGAGCAAAACCTTTTAGCTCTTTTTGTAATGCGGCTAAGTTGTGCTCAGTGCATTCAACATCAGGGTTTAACGTCACATAGGCTTTAACCCTTTGCCCGGTGATTTCGTCAGGAATACCAATCACACCCACCTCAGCGACAGCTTCATGCTCCATCAAGGTACTTTCAATTTCAAATGGTCCAATTAAATGACCTGACGATTTGATCAAATCATCAGCCCGACCTACAAACCAGTAATAGCCTTGTGCGTCTCGCTTAG
Organism: Colwellia sp. MB02u-9; assembly: GCF_014077085.1. NCBI lineage: Bacteria > Pseudomonadati > Pseudomonadota > Gammaproteobacteria > Alteromonadales > Colwelliaceae > Colwellia > Colwellia sp. MB02u-9. The sequence goes on along the minus strand of NZ_JACGVF010000099.1, from coordinate 220,481 downwards.
CGAGATCGCAAGTTAAATACCAACCGTCTTGAAAGCACTGTTGATATTTTTCTTCACGATGCAAATAGCCGCGAAACATTGAAGGCCAGCCTTGTTTTAATGCCAGCTCACCAATTTTCATAGCTTGCTCTATTGTTTCAATACGCCCTTGTGCATTACGCTTAACAATAGCGGCCGTTATACCCGGTAAGGGTAAGCCCATTGAACCGGGTTTTATTGGCTGACTAGCAAAGTTAGCAATCATGATTGCGCCGGTTTCTGTTTGCCACCAGTTGTCATGAAAAGGTAAACCCAGTACTTTTTCACTCCATCGCACGGCTTCAGCATTTAAAGGTTCACCAACACTAGCGATGAAGGTTAACGCGGATAAATCATATTGTTCACGAATAGTTGTTCCTGCTTTCATCAACATGCGAATCGCGGTTGGCGCGGTATACCAAATGGTTATTTTTTGTTGCTGTAAAATGTGATACCAACGCTCAACTTCAAATTCAGCTTCATCAACAATCATTGTTACGCCCAAACAAAGTGGCGCAATAATGCCGTACGAGGTGCCCGTCACCCAGCCAGGATCAGCAGTACACCAATAAATATCGTCTTGCTTTAAGTTTAAGGCGTACTTTGCCGACGATTGATGGGCAACCACCGCTTGGTGCACATGAATAACGCCTTTAGGTTGACCCGTTGTACCGCTGGTAAAGTGCAGCAAAGCCATGTCATTAGCATGAGTTTTAGCACAGGGATATCTGGTGTCAGCATCAGTAAGCAGTATGGTTAACCAATAACAGCCTTTGTCTAAGGGATGAGAAGAGGCAGCTGAAATTTTTTCATCTTCAGGACTATCGATGAATAGAATAACGTTAAGATGAGGCAGTTCGTGCCACCAAGTGGCAATTTTTTTATCATATAAACGCTTAGTGGTGACTAATACATTAGCTTCGCCTATCTCCATTCGAGAACGAATAGGCTCAGGGCCAAAGGCAGAAAATAAGGGGGTGAAAACGCCGCCAAACTTTAACGTACCTAACGCTGAAATATACAGTAGCGGTAATCGCCCTACCAAGCTAAATACCCGTACGCCTTGTTCAAAACCCAGCTTAGCTAACACACTAGCAAAAAGACTGGTTTGTTCTGCTAAATCACGGTAACTATAATCAATTAATTGTTCATCTTTACCAAGCCAGCGAAGTGCTACTTTGTTTTCAAGGCTGGTATTTAAATGTTTATCAACGGCTTGGTAGGCAATATTAAGTGTTTTTTTGGGGTCCGTTTGCCAATTAAAGTCATCACAAGACTGCTGATAATCATGCAAATTTGTATCACTGCTATTATATGACATCTTATTAATTATATTTTCAGACATGCGAGCAAGATCAATCAAACAAATGATGTAAAAAGTATAGTGTTCATTTAATTTTTTACGTTTGCTTTTACTGATCTACATCAGGTTAAAACACAATAAACAGCAGGCGTTATATCGAAGAGTGTGGGTAGGGAGATATGCAAATTTCAGAGAAAAATGAACCCTTAGGTATCGTAAAGTAAGACAAACTATATTTCAGAAATGGCAGAGAAACTTGGCTAGAGATACGAATCATAACTTTTTGAAAAATTTTATTCTGTTTATTGACCCACATATGACCCATACAAAAAAGCCCGCTTTAAAAGCGGGCTTTTTCATACACTAAGAACTAGAAAGGCATTTTCATCCCTGGAGGCATTTGCATACCACCAGTTAAAGCACCCATTTTATCTTTATTTTGCTCTTCAACACGACGTACAGCATCATTCATTGCTGCGGCAACTAAGTCTTCAAGCATATCTTTATCATCGGCTATTAAGCTGTCATCGATAATAACGCGACGAACGTTATGATTACCTGTCATAGTCACTTTAACCATACCAGCACCCGCTTCGCCGGTCACTTCCATTTTGGCTAGCTCTTCTTGTGCTTTTGCCATTTTAGCTTGCATGTCTTGGGCTTGCTTCATTAAGTTACCCATGCCACCTTTCATCATAATTTTTCTCTCCAAATGTAATATGCCGCCAAAGATAGTAGTTAACGGCTAAAAGTTCAAGTAGCGATTAACGCGCTACAACAGTTTCTTGGTCAAGCTTAGCTTGAAATTGTTGTTGCAGTGCTATAACAATTTCATCTTCAGCTAATACTTGCTTTGCATATTCATAGCGCTTGGCATTAATGTCCGCTTGGATCTGATAAGGATCTGAAACGGTTTTTTCAACAATATTTAATTCAACGGTAATTTTACGTTGTAAATATTCAGATATTTGTGCTTCTAATTGCTTATGTGCTGTATCGCTATTTAAGTGTTTAATTGATTGATCTAGTTGTAAAATCAATAAGTCGTCAGTAGACCTATCATCAATAGTAGCGTGGATTGCTAGCTGCCTTAGCCGCGCGAGCAAAGACATACTGTCAATCATATGTGCCCATTTATCAACTTGGTTTGCTAGTTTAATCGTCGCTGGATTGATAACGCCTTCATTATAAGGTTGCTCAGGTAATGTTGCTAGTTCTGGAACATTAGGCTGCTCAACAGCGGTATTTTTTACCGTGTCGACACTGGCATTTTCTCTCGTTGCTAATGCTGGGCGCAAGGCAGCGCCGTTAGGCTTTTTTCCGCTATCCTCCATTGACTTTTTACGACTTCTGAGCATATTTCGTGTCGCTATTGCTGCCGCAACGGGCGATTCGAATACTTTTTTGTCATCTTTAGCCGGTTGTAAATCTGAACTATTGTTAGTGGTGCTAACAACAGTTTTATCTTCATCATTATGATTAGCAGTAAGGTTTGGCTCAGTAATATTTGGTTCAACAGGGCTTTGTTCAATAATATTTTGATCACTATTGCTCTGCTCAGATTGTAATATATTCTCTGCGGGTAATGGCTCAATAAGCGTATGAGCTTGATGTTCAATTGCCCGCATTTCTTCTGCTAAAACATCATTCGCTTCAAGTTCTTGATCAGGGGCTATACCTGCATCTGAAATCGATTTGTCTTCATTTATATTAACGCTTGATTGCTGTTGACTCTCTGGTAAGGCTGATTTTTTTTCTGGATTGAGGTTTTCATCCATATTAGCACTAGCATGAGCTGCTGACGTTGGATCAATAAGCGAGATATCATCAGCTATTTCTTTACCTGCTTCGGGTAAATTATGACTATTAACAACCGGTTTAAAAGCAAGCAAGCGAAGTAACATCATATCAAATGCAGCTTGTTCATCATCTGCATAAGGTAAATCTTTTCTGGCAGTTAACACGATTTGATAATACAGCTGAACATCTTCAGGCGACATTAACTGACAGAAACGCGTTAGCAATTGTTGGTGTTCTGCCGGCAAGCTAAAATTAGCTTTAACCACTTGTGTCATCGCTATTTGATGCAGCAGTTGGATTAGATCAGCTGACAATCGGCTATAGCTTGGCGCGTATGAGGCAATCACCAGTGAAAGCTGCATTAAAGCGGCAGAGTCTTGTTTTAATAAGGCGATGATAATTTTAAAGACCCAATCGCGGTCAACACCACCTAACATTTGCTGCACGTCATTTCTGGTTATATGGCCATTACCTTGCGCGATGCATTGGTCGGTCAAACTTAAGCAGTCACGCATGCTGCCACGGGCCGCTTTAGCGAGCATAGCAATTGATTCATCATCAAATGATACGGTTTCTTTTGTGAGTATTTCAATAATTTTATCGCTAATTTGTTTAATCGTTAGCGCTTTTAAATGAAACTGTAAACAACGAGAAAGTACCGTAACGGGTAATTTTTGTGGATCAGTAGTCGCAAGGATGAACTTTACATGCTCTGGCGGCTCTTCAAGTGTCTTTAATAAGGCATTGAAACTACTGCGCGACAGCATATGAACTTCATCAATCAAATAGACCTTATATCGACCTCTTGTTGGTGCATATTGTACGTTATCTAAAATTTCACGCGTATCGTCAACTTTAGTGCGTGAAGCAGCATCAATTTCAAGTAAATCTACAAAGCGACCTTGATCTATATCCACACAAGCATCGCAAGTACCACAAGGCGTTGCTGTGATGCCTGTTTCGCAATTTAGGCTTTTAGCAAAAATTCTTGCGATGGTAGTTTTGCCAACACCACGAGTTCCAGTAAACAGATAGGCATGATGTAACCTTTGTTGCGTCAGGGCATTAACCAAAACAGTAACAACATGTTCTTGGCCCATCAATTCACTAAAGGATTTTGGTCGCCATTTTCTTGCTAAAACCTGATAGCTCATTCTTCAGCCTTAATCACCAGCATATTGCAGTAAAGAGAACACAGATAAATCCATGTCTTCGAGTTTTTTTTCTCCACCTAAATCTGGCAATGATATAACAAATGCCGCATCTGTTACCTTCGCACCTGTACGTCTTATCAGCTTGGTGGTTGCTTCAATAGTCCCACCTGTTGCCAGTAGATCATCAATAATTAAAACATTATCATCTTGGGTTAACGCATCTTGATGAATTTCTAAGGTGTCGTGACCATACTCTAGCTGGTAGTCTTGCCTGTAAGTAGCTCTTGGCAACTTACCTGGCTTGCGCACTGGAACAAAACCTAAGCCCATTGCTAATGCTAACGGAGCTCCAAAAAGAAAACCACGTGCTTCAGTACCAACTACTTTAGTAAAACCACCCGCGTTGAATTTATTCACTAAAATGTCTATGGTGAGCTTGAATGCTTCAGCATCATCTAATATACCTGTTACGTCTCTAAACATAATACCGGCTTTTGGATAATCTGGAATGGTGTGAATTGCGGATTTAAGTGTATTGATTTGTGTTTCAGTCATGTTCTAAGCGTCTAAAAATATTTTAGTTACAGAGTAAAGCAATTCATTGAAAGATTATAGTAACTGATAGCGAGTATTTACCGATAGTAAGCTCTTTATCAATTTAAGTAGGTTTTGTACGTCAATCGGTTTATCAATTACCGCTGAAAATAAGTTGGTATCACAAATCAGCTTTAACGATTGATGACCTTGCGTTGTCATCAAGATAACCGGTGTATCTAAATAGGTTTTATGTTGGCGTATGTGTTTAGTTAGCTGAATACCATTCATGATAGGCATCAAGTGGTCGACGATCACTAAATCGTAGTATTCGTTTTGTAACTTTTCAGAGGCATCTAGACCGTGACACCCTGTGTTGACACAATAACCTTGAGCGAATAACAGATCACTCAGGCTATTGAGTATTAACGGATTATCGTCTACAACAAGAATTTTCATATTAAATAAAACTGTTGTTGGTTAATTTGACAATAATGTAAACCAACCAGCCAACATGGGTAATAAAGGTGCTGCGAACATCACAAATAACGCGGCAAATAAATGACGCTTAGACGAACTATCTTTGAAGTTTTCTTCTGACATTGGCATTCCAATTGATTGACTAAACGGCGCGGATTGTAGTCTAAAAAAGCTATTAAAAATAGCTTTATTTGATTTAGAACAACTAACTTAACTATAGTTTAAAGTTTTATTTGAAATTTGAAATTAATGTGCTACGAAGTCATTATTGAATAAGTACTCTTCAAGATATAAAAAAACCAGCCTAATTGGCTGGTTTTTTAGTTTCATATCTATTAATTAAGTATAAAAATTAGATAGAAACGTTCTTACGTCGTGCTGTGTCTTTAATAAAGCTTTCCCAACCCTTAGCTGACTTACGGGTTTTAGGATCTTTCATTGCTAAACTAATCGCTTTATAAGCTTGTTTATATTGCTCTAAATAAAAGTGAGATTCTGCGATACTCATTTGCAGTCTACCTTCATTTTTAACACCAAGCTCAATTGCTTTAGTTAACGCTACGATCGCTGGCTTAAATTGCTCATCTTGCTTTAATAACATACCTTGTTTGCTGTAATGCTTAGCAAGGTTAGTCATTTTAGCTAGTTCGCCATAATAAGCAGCAGCTTTATCAATATTCTGAGCAGCGTGCCAAGCGTTAGCTAGTGAAGATAAATTTTTATCATCACGTGGTACTAAGCCAGAATCGATATGCTTTTCTAACAGTATTGCTGCTTTATACGGCACTACATTCTGCGAATATAAACTTGCTAGTGTTTTAATTTCAGATTCTTTAACAAGGAAACCTTGTTTATAAGCCAGATCAAGTGTTTGTAAACCTTTCTGGTAATCTTCAACTAGCAGATAGAACATACCTAACTGCGTCCACCAAGTTTTATCTTCTGGGAATATTTGGATAACAGTTTCAAGCGTTTTAACAGCATCTTTATATTTTTTATTTTCATAAAATGAAGTGATCTTCAATATATAAGGATTTTTGTTTTGCTTGTCACCATAAGCTGCAATCGCATTATCTGCTGGCACAATCATTTCATCTAATTGTTTCAACGCATAATGAGCATTAGCTATTTTTGTCCAAGTATTACCGTCAGATTCACCCGTAAAATCCATCCAAGCTTGGTAATTAACTAGTGCTTCTTCATAAGCCTTGGTCTGCATCTGTAAATCAGCTAACAATTTAATCGCAGCACCATGATCACCTTCGTTAAGGAGATCAGGTTCAACCGCTGCTTTTAAATATTTAATTGCATTAGCTTCTTCATCACCCATAGTTGCATACATAACTGCTATAAAACGGGATACATAAGCTTTGTCGTAGTCTTTACTCGCATCAATATCTAAAAGAATAACTAAAGCACCTGGAATATCATCCGCTGAATAAGCTTCAAAGGCTTTTGCTACTTTTTTACCGACACTAGGACCAACAAGCTGTGTTTTACGCTTTGGTTTTTCAGACTTTTCAGCACCAGCTGCAGATACTTCTGCAGCTATTGGCAATTGAATTAGAACAACTGAAATAATTAACAGTAAAGATGAAAAAATCTTATTCATTACTAATTCCCTCCATCCATTTTAAAGTCAAGTCGTACGGTCAAACCTGTTTGTCTCATAGCTTTGCCATCAACAACTTTTGGTTTGTATTTCCATTTTCGCAAAGCACGTTTAGCTTCTCTGTCGAAAACACGTCTTGGCTCTGCTTCAATGACATCAACATCTTCAACACCACCAATTTCATTGATAGTAAATGAAAGCGTAACCCAACCTTCTTTACCATCACGAGCAGCTTGTATTGGGTATTTAGGCTCAATACGAACTATTGGTGTTGCATCTCCGTCACGACCGAAACCAGCACCAGGTGCAGAAATACCTGCATTTGCTCCGGCTAACTGTACACCAGGCATATTAAACGTTAATCCACCCGCGTCGTTATTAGCTTCAGGCTCTGGAGCTTGAGGCTTAGGTGGCGTTTTAGGCGGCGGCGGCGGCGGCGGCGGAACACGTTGACGGCGTTCAGCAGCTGACTTAGGTGGCGTCGTATTAACTTCTACAATGATATTCTCTAATCCTACTTCCTTGGTTCTATCACCGCTAGAAACAAGGAAGGCCATAAAAGAAAACAAAGCAAATGTTACTGCCGCGCCTAGTAGTATAGATACTAAAAAGCGAACCATAGACTACCCCTTAGCTGCAGCGATAGATATTCTGTCTATGCCCGCTTCTTTAATTGCATCCATTACTTTAACAACTACACCATGTTTAGCGTCTTTGTCAGCTTGAATGATTACAACATCAGTTGGTTGCTCAGCCAATAATTTTTCAATATTGGCCGCTACGCGTTCAACATCAACACGACGCTTATCTAACCAAATTTCACCATTATCTTTAATTGCCACAAAGATATTAGCTGACTTTTGTTTCGATTGATTTGCCGCTTTAGGTTTATTAACTTCAATACCAGCTTCTTTAACAAAAGAAGTAGTTACGATAAAGAAAATCAGCATAATGAATACGATGTCAAGCATCGGTGTCATATCTATAACTGCTTCTTCGTCCTCACGAATACGTTTACGTGCCATTCGAATATCTCTCTAGTGATGAGGTAAACTGTCAACCAGTTTAGCCTTTGCTAGTTTAACTTTAGCGTCTAACCTTGAACTGAAAAACACCCCTGATAATGCTGCAACCATACCCGCCATTGTCGGAATTGTTGCCATTGATATACCAGACGCCATCAGACGCGGATTACCAGTACCTTGTTGTGCCATTACTTCAAACACACCGATCATGCCGGTTACGGTACCAAGTAAACCAATTAGTGGACACATTGCCACCAAGGTTCTAATTGTGAGCATACGTTGCTCTAGTAGTTCTGTCGCTTCGGAGATCCAAGTATCTCTAATTCGATGTGCATACCAAGAAGTAGTATCTTCTCTTGCATCCCAACGTCCGACAATATCGTCTTTCATTTTAGGATAGATTTTAGATAGGAACCAATAACGCTCTATCATCATTATCCACATCAATAAGAGTGCGAAGGCAACAACGTACAGTACGTTACCGCCAGTCGCAATAAAACTCCTGACAGATTCCCAAAGCTCTATCAGGAATAACATTATTTAGACTCCTTCTCTGCAATAGCAGCGATCAAGCCAGCACTTTGCTCGTCTAGCTTTTGCAATACAGATTTACTTTTACCAGCAACAACACTGTGGATTAAGATTAATGGCAATGCACAAATCAAACCTAGGGCAGTTGTTACAAGTGCTAGAGAGATGTTACCCGCCATAATTTTCGGGTCACCTGTACCGTATAATGTAATCGTTTGGAACGTCATAATCATACCGATTACTGTACCTAATAGACCCATTAGTGGTGCAATTGCAGCGAACATTTTGATTAAGTTAATACCACGGTCAACTTTAGGTGTTTCGCGTAATATAGCTTCGTCAAGTTTAAGTTCAAGTGTTTCCGCATCAACCGCTTTGTTGTCAAAGTAAACTTTTAACAAGCGACCCAGTGGGTTATTGTCGTTTGGCTGTTCAAGATTCTTCTCTTGAGCGCGGATTTTAGAACTCATGCTGCCAAGAACAATCATACGCTCTAAAGCAATAAGAAGACCAAAGAATAGTAATACAGTGATGGCATAGCCTACTTCTTTACCTTCATGGTAGAATTCCATCAATGTTTTCTTACGCGTTTCAAGCGTTAAGATAGCACCACGAGATGGATCAACATAAAGAGGTGAGAAACCAGCAGTTTCACCAAAGAAAGAAATCGCAGTATCAGTGATATAACCAGCAGGTTGCTTAGCTAGTGGCTGTACTTGACCAACTTCATCATTATAGTTTAAGTAACCGTTTTCAGATACTAAGTTGAAAGTACCAACACGTGTTACTGATTCAGTAGACTTTGAACCATCTAAGTTAGTTACTTCTGTAGTAAACTTAGATACTTCACCTGACTGAGTCATTTCAGTTTGCAGAGCAAACCATAATTCTTCAAGCTGCTCAAGTTCAGGGATAGCTTTTGAATTAGCAATCTTGTCTAACGTGTCACCACGACCTGGGTATTCAGCTGAAACAATTGACGTTACAATTGAACCATAAGCATTAGCTGCAGCTGCACGACTTACGCCGAACATTTCACCTAAAGTACCTTGGGCATTGTCTAACTCTACAGATTTTTGCGCTAAAGTAATTTCATTAGCGGCATACTCTTTTGTCAAACGTTTGTTTCGTGCTTGTTGATTTGCTAGTTCTGTTTTAGCTGTGTTCAATAAAGATTGCTTGTCAGAACGCGCAGAAATAAATTCCGCTTCACGTTTTTTATCAATTTTAGCTTCAGAAATACGGTCATTTTTAACTTGTTTTAATAAGTCATCTAACTGATTCGCTGATGCTGAAGCTGCTACTGTCATTGAAGCAGCAAATAATACGAAATTAATAACTTTTTTCATTATTCTGCTCCTGCTGCAAATACGGGTAGTTTAGCTAGATCAAGTGGTAATTGCTTACGAGCCATACGAACGGCATCAGTCACTGGTTTCAAGTATTCGTCACCTAAAGCATCCCAACCACGTTTTTCATTATTCCAAACCCAAGAGTTTTTCATGTCAAGAGATTGAGCAACAAATGAAATACGACCCATATGAACAAAATCAACAGTGATCATACGATCACCTAAGTCAAGCTCACCTTGATACACACCGAATATGGTGCCGTAACTGGCTTCAATTTCGTATGCTTCAAGCACTAAACGAAACTGTTCAGATACTGATACATCTGAATCACCCATTACATCACGTAAACCAGCAATACGCTCTTTACGTGCATCAATGTTCATAGGAACATCAAGGTCAACAAACTTCTCTAATGTGTCAATCATTTTGTACATCAATGGTACAACGCCTTGCTTGGTTTTATCTATACCAGCAATTTGTTTTTGTAATGATTTAATATTAGCTTCTTGATCATCAACCATAAGTTGAACATGATCGTTATAACCGTTTAACACGTCAGCTTCATCGACTGTATTACGGTACTCAGCTAGTAGCTCTTGAGTTTGTCCGTAAATGTTGTCTATTTTGCTTTGTGATTGACTTGAAGCTTTAAAAATTTGAGCTTCTGCTTTTTGTAGATCTGTTAATGCATCTGCAGCAGCGAAGTTGCTTGCTGAAAATGCTAGTGCGCCAATTATCGTCGTTGCGATAAGGCTTTTCTTGCTTAATTTGGACATAGTTCCCAACCATTGCTATTGAATTTTGATAACAAACTTTATTGTTAACGCAAATTTAATAATCTGCCATTTAAAGTTTTATTATTCTAAAATAAAACTACGACAATATTCCCAGACGACAGCCTAACTGTCAACTAAGTACAATAAAAAGACCATTTATTTCGCTTTTAAAGAGTGAAGTAAATTTTTTTGTAACGATAATTTAACAATATATTCATTTAATGCAGAAAATTATTAATTTAATCGATGTTACAGAAGGCCTCATTATTGTAAAAATATGTGCTGTTCATGTTTTACTAACTCTTTCGTAGTAAGTCAAACTTTATTATCTAAATGCAGTTTAATTTTGCCATTTTGGTTTTTAAATGAACAAATATATAACATTATAAATATGCAAGCTATATGGCGTTCATCAACGCCTGCCCTAAATTATGCGAGTTAGGTCAGCTTATAATTTAATCACAAGTAAGACTGAGCCAACCAAAAGACTAGCAAATGCCTTAGATAATAAGCTGTCATAAAGTGGTATTAATTTGGTATTCTTTTTTACTATAAAAGTATAAGACAATCTCCTAAAAATGCACAAGTTAAGCGATACAAAACTAGCAGTTTAATTAAACAACTTTTACTTTCCAACTATTTGAATAAACTATTTGTAATCGCCTAAAATACCGAGGCACTAATTGTTTCAATCCCAATTACGAATTTTAGTGAGGTAGTCATTTTTAAGACGTAATTACGCACTATTACAATCAAAAACAAGCTTGCTTAACATCAAGAAATAGGTATTCAGGTAAGTTCGCTTAACCAAAATTCAAATTAGCTTGCTCGTAACAGTATCCAGTCGAGTTGTTGAAATTGTTTAATACACTGAGAAAAGTATTCTATTAACTGATTATTGTCTAAGGATTGATCCTTCAGTTCTTGTCTAACCTGATCAAAAAGAACTTGTAGTGTCTTTTACCATCAATATTTTTAAATATTAAATAGTTTAACTGTGACGCGGCTAGAACAAACTTAAATCCGCTGATATGTTTCATCAAAATAGATTTATTGGCGTTTGCCAACATAGCTTCTGCTAGTTGACTACCTAGATTTCATAAAGGTTCTCAGGAAAAAAGAATGGTACATTGGACAACGTGGAAAAACTTACCTTTGTATCAACACCTACTGAGGCATAGTACTCATGATTTTTAAAAGCGCCCACTAATAACTCAGCAATGCCGTGCTGCTCTTTTATCAGTCGCTGTTTAATCTCCTTAAGCAAGTTATTGTCGGTAATATATTGCTCTGGCCGGTAGGACGTTCTCAACTTAACATAATTGAGCTCTACAAACTGCAACCCCCAACTGTTTTAGCAACTGATAAACTTCTAAAATGCTATAAGCACAGTATTGTTCATGCAACAATAAATGTACTAAGCCGTTATCTTCACATTTAATATGATCAACGATAAGTTTTTCATTATGGGAAAACCAATTAGTTCCTGGGATATTTTCCAATATTCTTTTAGTATTTGTCACCCATTAGGAAAATATTCTTCATCCGCGTTAATCATTCTCATTAACTGCTGCATTTGATAAACGCCAGTGCGTCCATATTTCCCTTATACCATCAAACCCATTGCACCTGAGTCATTCAATAAATTTTTAAGTGAGTGTAGACCTAACAATTGCTCGTCTAAATGATGTAATACACCTGCTCAACCTATGTAGTAAAAATTACCTATATCCCAATAAATAAGAGTAATGAGCCATGCAACCAGTTTATATTGGTCAAATTTCTGCCGTGTTATCTTTTAATTATTCCACTAAAAAAATATCGGAATCTCCTGTTCCCGCTGCCAGCGACTAACACTCTTAATTGATTAAAATCACAGCCGCCTTTAAAGCAATAGAAATGGATCAAATTAAGGCCTTCAATACCTACTTCAACTAATCGACGGATTTCGTCAAACGGATCTCTATGAGCGTAGGCGTAACTTTCATATAAATCTCTACCTTTTTTAAATATTGCCTATTACGCTATGCTACCTTATTATTTAAGGATCAAAATAATCTTTGTTAATCATCTGGATAGAAAATTTCATATTATTTTGGATTTATGTCATTTGTTACAAAATCATTATATACATATTTATAGTGAAAATTATAATTTAGGTTATCTTGCAAAGTACTAATAAAGAAATTTAATGAAACACGTACAACTTACTAATAATGCCGTTTGCAGCATTTGCTAAGATATAGTTTGTAAAATCAGGCTGTTTGGTTATCAGTTTAATAATTTAGTACGTTACAAAGCAGTCGTTACTCATAAAATATAACAATGGAGCTCAAAATGTTAAAAAAAACATTACTAATTAGCATTACCATATTACTTGCCGCTTGTAGTTCAAGCCAGTCAGGCTATGCTGATAAATCTAAAGAAAATGATGATAAATATACCAAGATGGCAAATGATAAAAATATGGTATGTGAGTATAGAGCTACGACAGGAAGCCATCTAAAAAAACGCAGTTGTATGTCGAAAGAATTGGCTGACGAAGTAAGAAGAAGAAACCAAGAAGCGCTTAGATCACAAGAAAGTAAAGCCCAAACTAGCGCTGGTTCAACAATTTAGCGATTGAATAAGTGCTAGATTATAATTTACATAGTAATGTGATTGCTAAATAAAGCTTAAGTAGCTTCTGCAGAAAGCTAATCCTTAACTATTGAGTAGTTAGGGATTTTTTATGCTTCAATGTGTCGATAGCATGGTTTGAAATAAGGTTGTTACAATTCGATGGAGAAGCACCTAAATAAGTAAAGAAAACCAACAAAGCTGAAATGCTATTCCATATACTTATACTCCCCGCGGATGTCAGCTTGACTCTTTTCGGTATCGCCCCTTATTCTTAATAAATTCAGTTTATAACATAGTTAGTTTATTTGTATATTGGTTGATTGTTTATCGAAAATAAAAGAAAAACAGAAAGATAAATACCTTGGTTGTAGTGTGCTCGGAGTGAACAGGACAGACTTATACCAATTGCATTAAATTACTGCTCAATTGCTGCTGTTTAAAATACCTAATAAAGAAAATAAAAAAGCCATTGAGTCGTTCTCAATGGCTTTTATGACTTTACTTAACTAAAACTAACTTAAAAAGCTAATCCTAAAGTTACGTAAACGTGACGACCTGACGTGTTATAAGTACGCGGGTCTGTATTATCGTTGAAGCCAGTATCTGCATACGGAGGATCTTCATCAAATATGTTATTCAGACCAATAGTTGCCGTCATGTTATCCATGAAGTAACTAAAGCGTGCATCATTAATAATTTGAGCATCAATAGTACGGAAGTCACCGTCAAATGGTTCATCTACTTCACCAATGTAACGAACTGACCATGCTGCAGACCAATCATCGCTTGTGTAGCGAACGTCAGCATTTGTTTTCCATTCAGGGAAGTTACCATCACCACTATTGCGGTAAAAATAACCCGCATTCTCAATTACATCACCATTGGCTTGTGTAATATCATATGTATCATAATAAGTCGTGTCAACGTTGTAAGTTATTGTGCCACCTTCAAGGTCTGTAGAGTAACGAATGTTAAAATCGTAACCAGATGAGTCAACACCACCAACGTTAGTTGTGCGGTCATCAATGTCAATTGAGTTACCGTAAAGTGTGCTATCAGCACCGAAACGTATAATTTTATCACAATGCTCGCCAGTTGCTGCACAGCTATCTAGAATTAACTGCTCACCTAACGTACTAATTGCACTCGTAATTTCGATATTCCAGTAATCTAAAGTTAATGACAAACCTTCTACGAAATCAGGGCTATATACAATACCAGCGGTAAAGATATCAGCTTCTTCTGGTTGTAAATCTTGACTACCACCACGCGTTGAAGATAATTGGTCACCAATGGGTTCGAAACCGGCAGCAGGAACACCATCAGCAATACAGAATGCTGTTGGGTTTGTGTTACAAGGATCAACTACTTCTGGACTGTTGTCTGAAGAACCAGCAAACAGGTCAGATGTAGATGGAGCACGGAATGCTGTTGATGATGTACCACGTACCATTAGTCCATCAAATGGAACCCAACGAACACCAATTTTGTGGTTAGTTGTATCACCAAATGTATTGTAGTCAGAGTAACGAACCGCTAAATCAACTTCTAATACTTCAGCGCCAACAACACCACTTAATAGTGGAACATTAGTTTCCAGGAATACTTCATCTACTTCGTAGCTACCTACCGTTGATGTACGCGATGAGCCAGATGTAATACCTAAAGCAATTAGCGCGTCAGGAAAATCAGCACCTTTTTCTTCACGATGTTCAACACCTACTGCGAAACCTACAGTACCAGCGGGTAATTCAAACGCATCACCAAAGATACTTGCAGACATGATTTGCTGTTCGTTAGAACCCACATCATGTGCTTCAAACAACATATAATCCATCATTTCTTGGCTAATTTCACCATCTGTACCTGGAGTACCGAAGGTATTTAATGATACACAGCCTGCAATTGGAGCAGCTTCAGTGCCACAAACTACATTACCAAGGTCATCCATAAAAGATGGACCAACAGCTGCGCTAACTTTTTCAAAGTTTACACCGCCAGCACCTTGTGTTGCTGAATCGTTACGACCAAAAATGTAACTTGCTTCCCAGCCCCAACCATTGTCAAATTCACCGTCCATACCAATCATAGCACGTACCGTTTCAACGCGGAATTGTGAATCACGTCCACCTGTTTCAACCATACGACGACGCCAATCAGCAATATCTACTGTATCGCCATTTTTGTCTTTTGGACCAAATTGTTGATTGTAGTAGTTGTCTGCAGAGTAAGTTGCATCACCCCAGCCAAAAAATGCTAATGGTGCTAATGGCAACGGTGCTAGTTTTGTTTTAGAAGTACGACGGTTAAAGCTTAATTCAGTAAATACACGAACAGTATCAGTGATTTCATAAGAGCCTGAAGCATAAATACCGTAACGCTCTTGTGGCGTTAAGTGATAGTTAGCTGGTGCGAAGTTGTAAGTATCTTTATCCCAATCCCAACAATCATAACCCGTAGCATTTGCTGGGTTAGAAGGATCAGATTGACCTGGACCATTTGCTGCGCCGTGAGTAAATGAGTTACAAGTACCTGTAGGTAAGTCAAATTGTTGGTTACCATCTGTATCTAAATCAGGGTTGCCATCTTCATCTAAACGAAGTTGAGTAAAGTTATCTGGGTTAGCTGAGTTTACACCGTTGTAACGTCCCCATGGTGGAGCCGAAGAGCCCCCTGGAATAAGTTCGCCATCTGCATTCATACCATAATCGAATTTAGACCAATCACGATCGCCAGACCATTGTGCGCCCTGCTGAACATAGTATGCATTTACAACAGCATTACCTTTATCGCTTGAAAAACCTATGGTTAAATCCATATTTTTGGTTTCGCCATCCCACTCTTCAGTGCCGATATCATAACCTGCATTGAATTCGAAGCCTTCAAAGTCATCACGAGTGATAATGTTTACAACACCACCGATAGCATCAGATCCGTAGATAGCTGACGCGCCATCTTTTAAAACTTCAACACGTTTTACAATGGCAGTTGGGATAGTACTTAAATCAACGGAACTATTTGCACCAGTACCAGAGGCAACCATACGGCGGCCATTTAAAAGTACCAATGTACGAGGAGAACCTAAACCACGTAATGAAACACGAATGGCACCTGAACCACCGTTATTGATCGCGGTGTTAGTTGCGGCACCAGCTACAGATGGAATTTCTCGTAAGATATCACCCATATTAGTGATACCTGATGCAACAAGGTCTTGGCGAGTGATAACTTGGACAGGATTTGCACCTTCCATATCAGCACGCTTAATACGAGAACCTGTTACTTCAATACGCTCTACACTTTCAGCTGATTCATCTTCTGCTGAAAATGCAGGTGCTGAAATTGCAGCAGCTGCGCCTGCGCCAAACATCATGGCGACGCGTACTGCTTTAGCTATTTTGCTATTGTTATACATAAATACTCCCTGGACCACTTTCGTGATACTAGTGTTTAAATTCAAGACTATATTGCCTTGTTGAATTATTTTTGGTCAGATACCTGACCTAACGGTTAAGATATTAAACTTAATATTGTTAACAGGTCAACACAAACAGTTACATTTGAATTACTTTAATCAGAAGCAGCAGTCCAATTAAACAAAAAACACATTATAAACAATTAGATAAATAATATTATTTTAAATGAAAACTTACTAAAATAAACATCAACAGATCGCAGTAGCCTGGTTCGCTATAAAAATCATGCCAAATTCGACAGCATATTAAATTTTAATAATTTTGTTAAGAGAGCCAACATTTAAAAGAATAATATTTTGGAAGGTATAAAAGAATAAAAAAACATGTCTATGCAGATAACTTAGGATGGAACAATAGCGTATATATAAACACAATGTGTAGGTAGCCATTACCCTGAATATGCCAGAAGCCATATTTTTAGCTTGGCAGAAACAGTTTAATACCGAAGACGATTGCTTGAAATACTTACAACAAATAAAATAGCCAGATAGTTTTATTTGTCCTCGTTGTGGTAATGCCCATCACTATGCAATAACAAATCGCCATTTATACGAATGTACGCAATGTAAAAAGCAAACATCCGTCATGGCGGGAACACTTTTTCATGACAGTAAAATCACCTTGATTCAGTGGTTTTTTGTTATCTATTTTCTTGGCTCAGAAAAGGGAAGTAAATTAATAGAAATCAATTGGCGCAACGCTAGACTTATTGTAAAGAAACTTAGAACGGCTATAGGGTATAGAGCATAGTTTGTATCAATTAAGTGGCACAATAGAGCTAGATGCTGCGCTAGTTGGTAGCAGACAAAAAGGCAAGTGTGGTCGTGGCGCAGCAGGAAGAAATAATGTGTTATCGCCTGTGAAAGCAAAGATAAAAAAACAGGATTTATTGCTATGGCAGTAGTCGATAGTATTTGTCATTTTAGCGTAGAAAAATTTGTCAAAAAGCACTTAAACAAGTTCAAAAAATTCCTTCAGATGCATTGCCCGCACTGACTATTATTGACCAAACACAAGACTACGAAGCCTGTAATTTAGTTGATGAATGGCTACCGTGGGTACACATCGCCATGGGTAATTTAAAAATATTTTTGTTAGGTACATTACATGGAGTATCAAGGAAATACCTGCAAGAATACTTAGATGAGTTCTGTTATCGCTTCAATCGACGTTTTATCGAAAAACAGATACCAAATCGATTGTTAAATTTAGCAATAATTCATTCGACGATGAAATCGACCTGAGCCAATTGCATAGGCATGTTTATCTATTGGTTGGTTGTCGAAAATAAAAGAAAAACAGAAAGATAAATACCGAGGTTGTAGTGTGCTAAGAGTGCACTGAACAGACTTATACCAATTGCATTAAATTACTGTCCAATTGGTGCTGTTTAAACTACCTGATAAAGTAAATAAAAAAGCCATTGAGTCCGACTCAATGGCTTTTTAGCTTTACTTAATTTAAAAATTATCTTAGAAAGATAATCCTAAAGTAACGTATACATGACGACCTTGAGTGTTATAAGTACGAGGATCAGTATTATCGTTAAAACCAGTATCTGCATACGGTGGATCTTCATCAAATACGTTATTTAAACCAATAGATGCAGTCATGTTATCCATGAAGTAGCTAAAGCGAGCATCATTAATGATTTGCTTATCAATCGTACGGAATCCTTCACCAAACGTCTCTTTAACATCACCTATATAACGAACTGACCAAGCTGCAGACCAATCATCGCTTGTATATCGAACATCAGCATTAGTTTTCCACTTAGGAAAGTTACCATCACCACTATTACGGTAGAAGTAACCAGCATTTTCAATTACGGCGCCATTGGCTTGTGTAATATCATATGTATCATAGTAAGTCGTGTCTACGTTGAAAGTTATTGTACCGCCTTCAAGGTCTGTAGAGTAACGAACGTTAAAGTCGTAACCTGATGAGTCAACACCACCAACGTTTGTTGTACGGTCATCAATATCAATTGAGTTACCGTAAAGTGGGCTATCAACGCCGAAACGAGTGATTTTGTCACAATATTCGCCACTTTTTGCACAACTTGTAAGAATTAACTGCTCACCTAACGTACTAATTGCACTAGTAATCTTGATGTCCCAGTAATCTAACGTTAGTGATAAATCTTCAGCAAAATCAGGACTGTACACAACACCAGCGGTAAAGATATCAGCTTCTTCAGGTTGAAGATCTTGATTACCACCACGCGTTGAAGATAATTGGTCACCAATTGGCACAAAACCAGCGGCAGGAACACCGTTAGCAATACAGAACGCTGTTGGGTTAGTAAAACATGGGTCTACGACTTCTGGACTGTTGTCTGAAGAACCAGCGAACAAATCAGATGTAGAAGGAGCTCGGAATGCTGTTGAAGATGTACCACGTACCATTAGACCATCGAATGGAACCCAACGAACACCAATTTTGTGGTTAGTAGTATCACCAAACGTATTGTAGTCAGAGTAACGAACCGCTAAATCAACTTCTAATATTTCAGCGCCAACAACACCATTTAATAGTGGAACATTGGTTTCAAGGAATACTTCATCTACTTCGTAGCTACCTTCTGTTGATGTACGCGATGAACCCGACGTGATACCTAAAGCGATAAGCGCGTCAGGATAATCTGCACCTTTTTCTTCACGATGTTCAATACCAGCGGCAAAACCAACAGTACCTGCTGGTAATTCAAATGCATCACCAAAAATACTTGCTGACATAATTTGCTGTTCATTAGAGCCAAGATCATGTGCTTCAAAAGTAATATAATCTAACATTTCTTGAGAAACTTCACTGTCTGTACCTGGAACACCAAAAACATTCAACGATACACAACCGGCAATTGGCGCATCTACCGTGCCACAAATTACACTTCCAGTATCATCTAAAAATGACGGGCCTACCGCTAATGCTACTTTCTCAAAGTTTACACCACCTTGTGCGGAGGTTGCAGAGTCATTTGAACCAAAGATGTAGCTAGCTTCCCAGCCCCAGCCATTATCAAATTCGCCATCAATGCCAAACATTGCACGTACAGTTTCAATACGGTAGGTAGAATCACGACCGCCAGTTTCAACCATACGTCGACGCCAATCAGCTATATCTTGACTTTCGCCTGCACCATTTTTTGGACCTACAGTCTGGTTGTAGTAGTTATCGGCAGTGTAAGGAGCAGAATAACCAAAGAATGCTAATGGAGCTAAAGGTAATGGTGCTAATTTAATATCTGATGTACGACGGTTAAAGCTTAACTCCGTAAATACGCGAACACTATCATTAAGTTCATATGAACCCGATGCAAAAACACCGTAGCGCTCTGCAGGTGTTAAATGATAATTTGCTGGTGCGAAATTGTATAAATCGGTACCACCAAAACAGTCATAACCGGCAGTACGGTGATCTGATGGATCAGATTGACCTGGTCCATTAGCTGCACCATGAGTGAAATCTGTACAGCCGTCAGCGTCTTCATCAAAACCACGGAAACGACCCCATGGTGTAGCTGAAGAGCCACCTGGTGTTAATGAACCATCATCTTCCATACCATAATCGAATTTAGACCAATCACGATCTCCAGACCATTGTGCGCCCTGCTGAACATAGTATGCGTTTACAACCGCATTACCTTTATCACCAGAAAAGCCAATAGTTAAATCGATATTCTTGGTTTCGCCATCTGACTCTTCAGTGCCGATATCGTAACCCGCATTGAATTCGAAGCCTTCAAAGTCATCACGCGTAATAATGTTTACAACACCACCAATCGCATCCGAACCATAGATAGCTGACGCGCCATCTTTTAAAACTTCAACACGCTTAACAATCGCAGTAGGAATAGTACTTAAATCAACTGAACTGTCTGCACCAGTACCTGAAGCTACCATACGGCGACCGTTTAGAAGAACTAGAGTACGTTCAGAGCCTAAACCACGTAATGATACGCGAATAGCACCTGAACCACCGTTATTGATCGCTGTGTTAGTTCCCGCACCAGCTACCGATGGAATTTCTTGCAAGATATCACCCATATTAGAAATACCTGATGCAACAAGGTCTTGGCGAGTGATAACTTGGACAGGATTTGCACCTTCCATATCAGCACGCTTAATGCGAGAACCTGTTACTTCAATGCGCTCTACGCTTTCAGCTGATTCATCTTCAGCTGCAAATGCAGGTGCTGAAATTGCTGCAGCTGCACCGGCACCAAAGATCATGGCGATGCGCACTGCTTTAGCGACTTTGCTATTGTTGTACATAAATACTCCCTGGACCACTTTCGTGATATTAGTGTTTAAATTCAAGGCTATTTTGCCTATTTTTGAATTGTTTTTGGTCTTTTGGTTACAGACCTAATTTGCTCTTTTGGGTCGTAAACCTGATATGTCAGCTAAGACATCGAACCCAATATTGTAATAATTAAGTTAACAGGTCAATACAATATTGTTGCAATTTAGTTGCCAGGTCAATACAAACGGTTACGTTTATTGACTTTAGATTAGGTCAACAACTAAACACAGCAAAATACCTGAACAATACTGACTAAAAACAATAAAATGTCATCCCGAGTGAAACTTACATAAATAAACACTAATACATCACAACAACCTAGTTCCATATGAAAATTAAACTATATAAAACAATGGATAAAGTTAAATGATAATATAAACTGAAGAACTGCATTTAAAAAATAAAATCTTTTGAACGATATAAAAGAATAACCAGTTAATTAAGATAAACTAATAATTACAATCACTTAATAAAAAAATAATTACTGTAAACAAAATGAAACGTTTTGCTATTTTTTTATTGGGATTTATTTTGTAACTGAGTTCAAGCAATGCTGAGGCACTATTGTATTACTAGTTATAACTAGGTGGAATATTCGTATTTAAGGTTATAACAGCGCCTAAATTATTAGTACCACAACTCATTAACCGCATATGCAAAATCTCTAAGTTAGGTTTAATTAGTACACATTAATTGAAAACTGATTTCACACGTGAAAAATTGAAAAATAAAGGGCAATCAAATCAAGCTTTCACTGTGGTATAGTTAGCGCTAAATTTTATATGCAATAAACCCTATGATTATTGATCCCGTCCTAGACATGAGTTTATGGATAACCTTATGTAGTGTCGGCTTTGTTGCAGGGCTAATTGATGCAATCGCCGGTGGCGGCGGAATGCTAACAGTTCCAACATTACTAACGTCAGGCTTGCCACCACATGTTGCCTTGGGCACCAACAAACTTGCTGCGTCTTTTGGTTCATTCACCGCATCATTTGCCTTCTATCGTAAAAGACTTTTTAGCCCTAGATATTGGCGATTTGCTATTATTGCTACCGCCATTGGTGCTGTTTTAGGCACCATAATGGTTAATTTTTTATCCGTCGAATTTTTAGATAAGTACATCCCAGTACTCATAGTGATGACCGCGATATATACCTTACTTTCAAGTTCAGTTACTAGTGACATACAGGGTTTGCCGTTAAAAACCATGTCGATTAAATTCAAGCAAGTTGTACAAGGCTTAATACTAGGATTTTATGATGGTTTTGCAGGCCCAGGTACAGGGGCATTTTGGGTAAGCTCGTCTAATGCAATATATAAGATCGATATTCTTTTAAGTTCTGGCTTAGCCCGCTCCACCAATTTTGTCAGTAACTTTTTTAGCTTATTAACCTTTATCTATCTTGGCCATGTTAACTTTGTCTTAGGCATTTCTATGGGAATATTTATGATGCTAGGTGCGTGGGTAGGCGCTCATTGGGCGATTAAATTTGGTAGTAAGTTTATCCGCCCAGTATTTATTACTGTGGTCATTTTAATGTCTGTTAACTTGGGCTACCAAGCTTGGTTGAGCTAAGAAAGGTTACTTATGCAAAGTGCAATTAATAAAATTCACGCCATTCTTGATCAACTTAACGAGCAAGCTCTGCAAGTTGATCAAAAAAATAAGCAGTCTAAATCACATAAAATAATTCAAGAAAATGATATTTTTTCTGAAGCATTATTCCTCACCCATAGCGATCAGTTCCACCCTTATATTGTTGAAGTAAAAAATAAAACTAATGAATTGTCTCGATTACTATCAGCTAACAAGAATGCACTTGCACACAGCCGTTTACTGATATTAGAACAGCAAATATCGGCGTTGCGTAACGCATTGAATTCAAATAGTGCGCTACATAAAGAGCCAACTCAAAGGCTTGTTGCCATAAAAGCCCGTCGTTATAAAAAAGCGGCTCAAGCGGTAATGCAATCGAGTCACAACTTACATAAAAAGCTTAATGAAACCTTTGAGTTTGAACGTCGATTAGTAGAAATGATCCAAGTGCGTGAACGACAAGGCCACAACACATCAGCGACACAAGCAAAGCAATTTACCGAAGAAATTCTTGCGCTACACCAACGCCTTGGTCGGTGTCGTCAAGCCATATCTAAATTAGAGCGTGAAATAGCCCAAGCTGAAAAATTTTAACTAACAGCTTACTGCCATTAACTTTTTTGATAAAAATCAATCTAAAGGCATAAAAAGTTGGTGTTTTCATTACACTAGCATTACGCTTGAAAATATAGTTATTAAATTAAGTGACGCCGACATGAAAATTTCTGATGATATTCACAACTACTATGAAAAATTAGTGGATCAGCACTTTGCTACGTTAAAATTAGAAGAAAGCTATGATGCTGAGTTTATAGCCGATTTAGTTTGCGTGGTGTTAAACCAATTACCCACCCGCTATATCCGCCATGAAGTTGATATGGCCTTTTATTTACCCGCATCTGAGCGTTTTGAAATGGAAAGCGATGTCAAAGTAGCGGTAGCAAAAGCATTAGAATTTATGAAAGAACATACTTAGTTTGTTAATGAATAACTGATAAAATTCGACCAAGTCAGGGCGAGATCTAAAAACTAAACAATTAAATCAACTTGGTAAAGCCTTTGAATATTCCAGAGCTTCCTAATAATCATGCCTTAGCAGTTTTATTGATAACGGTATTGGCATTGTATTTATTTCGTCGAGAAGATACTCCCTTAGAAACCTCCTCACTTGCTGTTATAGCAATTTTAAGTGTGATGTTTGCTGTTTTTCCATTTTATAGCGATGGCAAACACTTTGAGCCAAGCTCCTTGTTCTTTGGTTTTGGTCATGAGGCTTTGGTTACTGTCTGTTCCTTGATGATTATTGGTCATGGCATTGTGCGCACCGGAGCCTTGGAGCCTATTGGCCGATACCTGGCCAAGTTGTGGAAAATAAGTCCCACACTATCTTTATTGATCACACTTATTTTAGCAGGCGGGTTAAGTGCCTTTATTAACAATACCCCTGTGGTAGTTTTATTACTGCCTATTTTGATCAGCGTGTCGTTACGCACTAAAACAGACTCATCACCCATGTTGTTACCTATGGGGTTAGCCACCTTAGTCGGCGGAATGGCAACAACGATAGGCACCTCAACAAACCTTCTGGTGGTTAGTATTGCAAAAAATATGGGCGCAGCTGAATTTGGGCTATTTGACTTTGCTAAACCGGCACTGATGGCTTCAGTCGTTGCTGTACTCTACTTATGGCTAATTGCGCCAAGACTTTTACCCCGTAGAGCACCATCAATGCCTGATACGTCGCCACGTATATTTAGTGCTTACCTCAATATAAACGAAAACAGTCTTGTTAACGAAAAAACCATCACCGAAATAATCGCCTTAACTGATGGCCAAATAAAAATTGAGAGTATCCAGCGAGGGCCCGAAAATCGAAATATTATCCCTTTACCCGATACTTTGCTTGTTGTTGGGGACCGGTTAAAGGTTCATGACTACCCCGATCGTCTAAAAGAATATGAAACAGTATTAGGAGCCACTTTATTTTCTGGCTTGCATAAAGTTGACGACGAGCATCCATTAAAAGCTGAAAAACAAACCTTGGCTGAAATTGTCATCATCGCTGGCTCTGGTCTTGAAGGTCGCACCTTACAACAGGCCAATTTCATTCGTAAACATGCCATAACGGTAGTGGCATTGCACAGAGCAGGTAAAGCCATGGAAATTGGTGCTAATGGTATAGGAAACAGTCGCTTGCAGATTGGTGATGTATTACTTGTGCAAGGAGAAACCGAGCAAATAAGTTTATTAAAATCCAAACCCGGTCTGTTAATAATCGATGGGGCAGAATCGTTGCCACAAACAAAAAAAGCCCCATTGGCTTTAGGCACATTACTCGCCGTGGTTGTTTCGTCGGCACTGGGTATTTTACCCATTGAAATTAGTTCAGTATGTGGGGTGCTGATACTGTTGGTGACTAAATGCTTAGATTGGCAAGAAGCTGCATCTGCGCTTAGTACCCAAGTTATTTTAATTGTTGCCGCCTCTTTAGCTTTAGGCTCTGCAATGATGATAACCGGAGGCGCAGAATATATAGCCCAGGTTTTTGTCGCCTTATCTTTTGGTTTACCACCAGGCGGAATTTTAGCCGCGTTAATGTTGTTATTAGCCATATTAACTAATATTGTTTCTAACAATGCTGCAGCCGTTATTGGTACACCTATTGCTATTTCCGTGGCTAGCCAATTAAACCTTTCACCTGAGCCATTTATCTTAGCGGTGTTATTCGGTGCTAACTTGAGCTATGCCACACCTATGGCTTATAAAACTAACTTATTGGTGATGAATGCCGGTGGCTATAAATTTTCTGACTTTATGCGTATTGGTATTCCGCTGATTCTACTGATGTGGGTAACACTCTCTCTGTTATTAAATTGGTTGTATTTATAATCTTGGTGAGGGTGAGGGTTAAGCATAAGTTTACGCCAAGTTGCCATTTGATTGATATTTTGCCTCACAAGGTAACTTTATAGCCCTATTACCTTTACCCAGAATCCCCTTAATTGCGGCTAAAATTTCTTCTGGTTAGCTGAGAAAATATAAAAGCCACCTCCCTCTTACACTGAACGCCCAGTGAGTTTCAAAGAGATTAATAACGATTGTCATCAAAACTATCGTGAAACTAAAGATAAATAATTGATAAGAGGTTTTAGTAACTAGCATGTTAGCTAAAAGTGATCAGCATCGATGTTATTCAGTGATGGGGCTCAGTGGTAATGTACAAAAATTATCACTGGCTGTATTTGAAATATAAGTCAAACTTGCTATTTTATTCTTTACGAAAACGTATAACGCAGATGTTGTTACCGGTATAGACTCATTGATAAACTAAGGGTTTGAGCTATTATTTTTCGCTAAAACGTCATCATGTAAATACTTTTTTCTGTTTTCACTCATATAGTGCTAGCTTAACTTTTATAACTTTTATAACTTTAACTACTGCTATCGTTACCTAGTAATATCATTATTCGCTAAATTAAGGCATAACTTTCATAAAACGTTTAAATTTATCCTGGGCTCTTACCACCCAATGAGGAGCGCCTTCCCCTATCCCTGCCACTTGAATATTTGGATGCATCTTCATCACTGAAGCTATTGCCATTTCTTGTTCAGGGTCGACATCAACAAACAAAATATACTTACCTTCATGCAACATTTCCTTAAACTGTACAAAATTGATATTGGGTGTTTGAATGCCGATAAGGCCGCCCTCCCAAGTACAAAAACCAAGTATAATAATAGACAAGAAAATAAAGGGTATCCAACCCACAGTAGATTCTGTCCAGCCCATAGTATATGAAATCAAGAGAGTGATAATAGCGCCAATAACGCCATAAATAGCACCAACTTTTGTTGAATGGACAACATCTTGTTTCAATACAGACTCTACTGCATGTAAATCATGGGTTTCAACCTCAGTATCATTTTCACTCAGCACATGAATTTGTGAATCAGTAAAACCTTGTGACTTGAGCTCTTTTTCAACTTCTTCAACTTCGTCAATGTCTGCTGTAACGTAAAAGTGTCTGATCATAATTGTTCCACCTAAAATAGGATGTATAAAGTTGCTATTTATAGCTAGCGTATAACTAATGATAAACCGGCTAAACCCCACAACTAAGCCTACTACGTGTTGAAGTATAGCAGCGATTTTTAAAAGACCTTCTGGCAGTGAAGATAAAATATTTAAGCTTTGTATTGGCAATAGATTTGTTAAGGTCTTGTTTTGGAACATAGGTTTTTAACGCTAGGGTGTTAATCTTCTTGTCGTAAATTTTTTTATACTAATTTAATTAAGTGATCAGCTTTTTTATGAGGGAGAATGGATAAATATAAAGCATTAAATTTAGTCAGTAGCTATTCACCTTATCAATTTTATAACGACGATGTTGTTCATTTTAACCATTAAAAATGAGCAGATAATTAATCAACTTGGTATTACTTCCATTGAACTGCCGTCACTATCCCCTAATTACTATTGGGCTTGTGCTTGTTTTAGGGCTTGGTCTAGAGCATTTTGCAGTATTCATTTTTTAAGTCATCAAATTTAGTTAGTTACCATTACTGAGGACTTGTCTGATGGAGTAGTCGAAGGGGCAGTCTGTTGGTATAAAAACCTTAAGGAATATTGGCAAGGAATAAGGTTTCCATTAGCGTCCACTTTGCTATTTTGGATCAAGAGTTCTACTTCGGCACAAGGTAATTTTGTTGCAATCTGGCCTGTTAAATTTTGGCTTAATTTTGATGAGTAATACAGTGCTTAACGAGATGATAGTATGTTGTGCTGTTGCGGATGGTGCGGATAGAGAAAAAATATATAATCGCTGATAACTAATTGAAGCTGCTTTTTCTAAGCTATGCTTAACAATGTACAAACAGGGTTATTTTGATAAAAGAATACTATTACAAGATTACAAGATTACAAATGAGGGATTATAGCTGACTTCGTTGCTGCACCAATTGTAGCCGTTGCGCTTTTCTGGTGTAAGTCATTGATAAAAATAGTGGTGGCAACCCTAATAGCCACACTCCGGCACATGAGTCGTCTGCTGCGGTTGCTTCCTTCCGGACCTGGCCGAGTTCACAGAGTATCATTGCGGAGGGACCAAAAGGGTCACCATAGAGGCGTTAAAAAGAATATCTTCTAACACGGCGCGAATTATGGCTAATCAATGGCTTGGTTGCAAGCGCTAGTTACTAAATTCAGACTGCTTGCGGATTTTTTGCACAAACATCAGTGAAAACTTGCGTAAATTCGATTAACGCTTGATTTATATCGTTCGTTATAACGACTGCAGGATGAAGTCGCACTTCCTTTTTAATCAAATCAAAACTTAAGAGTACCACTAGCACATTCGCTTGCTTGGCAATATGCAAAAATACAGTTCTCCACTCGGTATGTTTTACCGCGAGTTTCTTCTAGTGCAAACGCTAAAATAAATTGCTTATTCTCTTTAAATTTTTCAACTATTTGGCTAAAAACACCATGGCTATGCTTATGCTTAAGTTACGTTCAACACGAAGGCTGTCAATAACCACTTTATTGGCCAGTGATAGATACTGCCCTTAGCAAGAAGTCACAGCTTGATATTTAATGAAAAAATAACCGCGATGCCAGCACCTCGCAAAATTTAAGGGCTGAGGGGCCACCGCAATAATAAACGTTTCATGTTGTGGCAACGCTGCAGTAATTTTCAAACTACAGCGCACCACTGCTTGACTGGCGAATCATCTTACAAGAGCATAATCGCGGGTTGTTATACACGCAGGTAATCTTGGTTTGATTAACAGATTCATTTAATACTTAACCAGTACTTAACGCGATCTTGCTAGCTTTTCGTTAATTTCTAACAACACTGACTTGATCACAAGTAAGTTTTCTTTACCTAGTCTTAGCAATAGTTTTTCTGCGTCATCTAAAGACTCTAGCGATGAATCTTTATATTTATACATAACGCTAAGGCGCTCTAACTCAGGCTGGGTTTTAGGGATTTCCATATCTAAAACCTTGGTTATAGCATTGTGTAATACTTCGGTAAAATCTTGTTCAGGGTAACCTAACTCACCATAAGCTTGATCAATTAACGGCTTAAGTTCAACATACCATTGAACTAGCGTTTCGCTGTCCATTGAGCGTAAAAGATCAACGTAGTTGCTAAAACGACGAGTGCTACTTTCATCCCACTGCAATTTAATGCCGTTGTCTGTGGGTTCTTCTAGCGCAGTAAATTTTTCACTCGGTGTAATTAATGGTGTGTGCTCATAAGCTAAGGTACCTTGGCTGAAATTATCAGTAAATACCACAAACCGGCGGATTATATCTTCTGTAACGACCAGTTTCAGTAATTCTTTGCGCCAAGTTAACGTCGGCAATTTAGTACTAAACCAAGTGTCACTTTCGTCTAATGTTGGTAATAAAATTTCAGGCTCAAGCTCAATAATCTCTTCTTCAACCTGCTCTGTGGTAATTTCTGGTTCAATTAACTCAGGTGTAATTTCAGGCTCAAGCACGGGTGTTTGAACGGGTGCAACGGCAGTAGTAGCGACGGTATCACTACTGTTATCTTCATCTGCTGCAATCACGTAGAAATAGATAACCAAGGCGATAACAGTAGCAATAATTACTGCAATAATGGCCCAAGGCGTTTGTTTTTGTTCAGTATTTTTAGTTGACATAATAACCTTAAATTTATGTAATACCCATTGTATTAATGAATTGGTTTAAGTAATGGCATAGTAAATAATAAATTTTCAAAAACATTGCACGTTACTGTGCATCCGCCTGATTCTCAGGCAAAGCGGCAATAAAGGCCGCATGTTGATTACAATTTTCAGCCACCCGACAAATATTTGGAAATTCACTCATATCAAGATTAAATCGATAGGCGTTATATACTTGAGGCACTAAGCAAATATCGGCCATAGTAATGATATCGCCAAAACAATATTTTCCTGAGTTTACTTTTAACTGCTGCTCAACAGCCAAAAAACCTACATTCATCCAATGATGACTCCAAATAAGTTTATCACTTTCTGGTAGTGAAAAATGATTAACTAGGTATTGTTGTACGCGTAAATTATTAACCGGATGCATTTCACAGGCAACATCAAGTGCAAGCGCCTTTACTTTTGCTTTAGCCACAATATTTTCAGGATAAATAGCCACCGACGGATATTTATCATCTAGGTACTCAACAATGGCAATCGACTGATGCAAAATAACATCATCATCAATCAAGGTGGGCACTAAATGTGTTGGGTTTAATTCAGTGTAAGCTTTTTTATGCTGCTCGCCACCATCTTTAACTAAATGCACGGGAACTGATTCAAATGTCAGCCCCTTTAAGTGCATAGCAATTCTTACTCTATACGCAGCGGATGAGCGCCAATAACCATATAATTTCATATCTAATACTCAAATAGCTTTTGCAGTAAAACCAATATTGGTCAGTTAACGTTAAATTTTAACCGTTTTTTTATTGATATCGTAGTCACGTAATTTGTTGGCAATGGCCGTGTGACTCAGTCCTAATTTTTTGGCTAATTGTCGCGTACTTGGATAAGCAGGATAAAGTTTACGCAGCAAATCGGCTTCAAAATTTTTCACTGCCGCATCCAAAGTACCTTCAAAATCTTGCTCAAGATAACCATGCTCGCGCGTATACGCAGGTAAATGCAAGTGCGAGGTTGTAATAATATTGCCGTCAATTAAGGATACAGCTCGAATCAGCACATTTTCTAGTTGTCTAACATTACCAGGCCAAGGATAGTGTTCAATAAACTCAAGACATTCTTTATCGAAAGAAACATGAGTCTTGCCAACACGTTGACCAAATTTAGCGACAAAAAGTTCCGCTAAAGGCACAATATCTGAACGTCGCTCACGCAAAGATGGAATATTAAGCCCCAAAACATTTAAACGATAATATAAGTCTTCTCTAAACTCTCCAAGAGAAACCATATTAAGTAAGTCGCGGTTGGTTGAACCAATAATACGGACATTAACTTTGATTTCTTTTTCGTCATCAATGCGTCTAAAAGTGCCATCTTGAATGACCCGCAGCACTTTAGTTTGTAATTTGGCTGACATCTCGCCTACTTCATCGAAAAATATAGTGCCGCCGTCTGCTGATTCGAATATACCTTTTTTACTTTTTGCTTCTCCAGCAGCACCAGAGCCAAATAATTCTGTTTCTGCAGCATCGTCAGGTAATGCTGCACAACTTAAGGTCATAAAAGGCTTATCCTTGCGATCACTGGCCGCGTGACAAGCGCGAGCTAATAACTCCTTACCTGATCCTGTTTCACCCACAATCAGCATAGAAGAGTCGAGCAAGGCCATACGCTTTGCTTCGCGTATCAATTTACGCATTGAACTGCTGTTAGACTGGATGCCGTTAAAATCATTTTCATTGGCTTTTTTAAAGGCGCTAATTTGTTGACCTAATCTCGCTTCTGATTTTAATATCAGTACTGCACCCGCCAGTACTTGCCTGCCGTCACCTTCAGCAATGTGAATAGGAATAATGTCGGCGACAAAGTCACCTTCTTGAAATTTAACACGGCGAGTTTGGGCCAGCACTTCTGCACTGCCAAACCAGCGGGTAAAATTAAAACCTTTTAGCCATTGTCCAATATACTCACCAATAATATGCTCAAGCGAGCTACACATTATTTGCGCAGCAATATTATTAACCACACGAATTTGGCCATTATTATCAATCGATATAAAAGGGTCTGGAAAGGTTTTAACTAAGGTTTCAAATTCATTTCTTTCACGCTCAGACGGCATATAAGGTGTTGTTTTAACATCAATAACGCCATCTATTAATCGCAATTGCGGCATGAAACTTTGCAGCTCTGAAAACTCTAAATCAGGGATGTTAATAAAAATTTTCCCTGGTTGTTTTAACTCGATACCACGTAGGTCGATCCCACGTTCAACAAATATTGCTAATACACTTTGCGCAATACCAACTCGGTCCTTGCAACCAATTTCTAAACGCATTTAATAACCTCAAGCAAACAACAAAATCCAATATCACCATTGTAAACTATTTTTTACAACAAAAAAAAGCCCCCTTTAATAGGAGGCTTAGTATTATTGTGTGATATTAGGTTAAAGAAGCTGATCGGTTTTGGCCGCACAAATAAAGTCATTCTTATGCAGCCCTTTAATAGCATGGGTCCACCAAGTAACTTTTACTTTGCCCCACTCTAATAAAATGGCTGGATGATGAAATTCTTTTTCTGCTAATTCAGACACTTTATTTGCAAAAGCCCATGCTAGTTTATAGTTTTTAAATTTATAAACACGTTCTAGCATCATAATACCGTTATTCACTTCAGGTACCCAATCAGGTATTTGAGCCAATAAACTTGCTAATTCGTCATCGCTAACCTTTGGTGCATCTACTTGGCATGCTTCACATTGTTGATTTGATAATTCGCTGATCATAAAAATTCCTTTAACTTACTTTTGAAGTTGTTTTTAATTCAAATTTAGCTGGATGTAGACCTATTTCTTTCGCTTGTTCTACCAACACCATAATATCTTCTACGCTTAATTTTCGTACCTCATCGAGATCACTAACTTTGGTGAGCATAAAATAAACCGGTTGCAAAATATCAATGCGATATTGTGTTCGTAAAACATCTAAAACATCGAGTGGTTTTCTTTCAACATTTTTATCATGTAATGCATATTCTGTTTCAGTTGGAGAAGACAAAATACCACCACCGTATACACGTAAACCTTTAGGGGTATCAAGTAAGCCAAACTCTACGGTAAACCAATAAAGCCGAGCTAAAAATACACGGTCTTCCTTCGAAGCATTTAAACCCATCATGCCATAAGCTTGGGTATAATTAGCAAACGACGGATTAGTCAGTAAGGCACAGTGACCGTATATTTCATGAAATATATCGGGCTCTTGTAAATAGTCAAACTCTTCTTCGGAGCGAATGAAGGTCGCAACAGGAAATTTCTTTTCTGACAGTAAGCGGAAAAACTCACCAAAACCAATCAGTGCTGGCACGGGTTCACAGCTCCAACCCGTTTCTGCCCTTAATACCTGGCTAACTTCTTCTAGTTGAGGAATACGATCAAGTGGCAGATTTAACTTACTTAAGCCGGCGATAAATTCATCACATGCGGTATTTTGTACTGTTGAAAGTTGTCGCGTAATTAACGCTTGCCAAATTTTGTTTTCTGCTGCTGACCATGCAATGTTGCCATGTTCATCTGCAACCTTAGAAACGTACTTACTCGCCTTTGCCATTCGTTTAACCTTATTGAGTGAATATCAATTTTATTATTTTTTGTTAATTTTATTTTGATATTTAAAACTACTTTAGTTGTCATAATCATAAGGCAACACCAATAGAAAAAGCACGACTTTCAAAGTGGCTATTTTTTCACCAGAACAATAAAGCTGTAAAACTTATGTTACATCTAAATATACAGTTAAAGAAATTATATTTATTTTCAGTAGCTTGGCTAACTTCTCTTCACCAGTGATTGCACTTGGCTGACAATCTGTTGACGAATATGCCCAAGCTTTGGCGCATCATCGGTAAAAGGAATAGGGCGACATAAGTGCATGGCTTTGAGCCCCAATCGGGCGGTTAACATACCTGCACCTAGGCCTTGTGCCATACGCGCTGATAATTTTCCTAACAGCTCTGCGCCCAACAGATCTGCACCTAAATCAGCCACTAATTCACTTGCGCCGGCATAAGCCATGTTAATAATCACTTGTTTAATGAGTTTGACTCGGCTCCAGTAACTTAGTTTTAAACCATATAAAGCAGCTATTTTATTAACCAAACGTAAATTTCGCCATAACATCAGTAACATATCAATAATGGCAATCGGACTTAAGGCCACTAAAACAACTGACTCTGAAGAAAACTTTGCAATTTCTTTCAATGCTTTTTGATCCACTTGAGATAAAACGTTGCGAGCATATAACTGCATTATTTCCACATCGTTGTACTCTTCAAGGTTTAACTGCTGCCATGAACTGTGATCAAATTCAGCTAAGTCAACCGGTAAACGCTGAGATATTTTATTACAAAGGCTGGTGGCATCAATTTGGCCTTCTTCATTGATAATATCTTGTGCTTGTTGTTTAAGATTTTGCTGATATTTAAACTGCCTAAGCCCAGAAAATTCGCGCCACACACTACGGCCGCAAATAAGTGATAAACCGGCCAGTAAGATAGCGTACAAACTGGCGATTATCGGCGATTGGCTGAAGCCATTAACAAAAAACTGTACCGCTTCAACCGCCACTAAAGTAACAAAAACCACCCCTAGTGTACGCCAAAGCCAGCTTGATTTTTTGCTGGCAATAACGCTATTATCGTCAACCGTTTCTACTTGCTCATCACAAACCCAATCTTGCTCATTAACAATAATTTGCTGGGTGTTTTCTGTTGTTGGCTTGTCAGTAACATCAACATCAAATAATATTTGTTGTTGATGTTTTTCTTTATTTTCGGTCATTTTAATTTATCTCCAAGCAAAAACTGCAACATTTGATCCATGCGAAGATGCGGTAAACATTCGTCACTACTCGCCGGTTCAATCGGCGAAAAAGCGATATAGTTAAAGGCTTGCTTTTGCCAATAATCAAGCGTTGGAATACTCGCCGGCACCGCACCAGGAAATAAGGTGATCATTTGGCCATTACTTAACTGATGACCTTTAATCACTGGAATATTTTGGCCTTGATACAGGCTTTTGCCTACTTTGGTTGCTTTAACCGAGGCAATAGCGATTGTTTTCATTTTAATGGCATCAAAACTCAGCGCTTGCTTAGTTTGAAAAACCAGCTTGTTGAGCAAGGAAACTAAATTACCGTGTTGTTCAGGTGTGACATGGTCGGCCTTAGTGGCAGCAAAAAGTAATCGATCAATTTTTGGCGAAAATAAACGCGACAGTAAACTCGATTGCCCATATTGAAAACTTTCCATGATCATTGCCATGGCATGTTGTAAATCTGCAAAACTTTCTGGGCCTTTATTTAATGGCGTTAAACAGTCAGCAAGCACAATTTGTCGATCAAAATTAATAAAATGCTCTTGATAAAAACGCCGCACTACACGCTCTTTATATTCAGTAAATCGTGCGCGCAACATGCCGATATAACAGTCGTCTTTAGCATTTTTATAGTCATTACTGTCAATATCGTCAAATCCGCTATAAGGAAAAAACTGCAGTATTGGCGCATCTTCTAACTCACCGGGTAGAATAAAACGTCCTGGTTGAATAACAGACAAGCCAAGTTGATGACGAAAGAGTAACAGTAGGTCGGTATATTCTTGTGATAGTTGCGCTAAAACAACTTCGTCAACACTGGCAAAGGCATCAAACTCAGCCAGTTTATCGAGAAAGCCCTGTGCATGTTCACTTCTGGGTGCCTGCTTAAGCAGTTCTATGGTCTGTTTCGACCATTGCTCAAATGTTAACGACAACATAGGTAAGTCAAGCAGCCACTCGCCTGGATAGTCGGTAATATCAATATAGAGCGTTGCCGACTCCGTAGCATACTTTAATAACGAGTCTTTCGGCTGATAACGCACCGCTAAGCGTAACTCACTAATACCGTTGGTAGGTTTTGGCCATTTTGGTGGCGACTGACACAAGGCTGATAGCGCCCCGTCATATTCAAATCTTGAAATATGAAGATGCTTTTGTGGCACGCGTTTAGCGGCAATGTAACGACCTTGATGGACTACATTAAAAAAGCTGAGCTGCGAATTGTTACCTTCGTTGAGTAACTGATTCACTAAAGAGGTAATAAAAGCGGTTTTACCACTGCGGCTAAGTCCGGTTACAGCCAATGTGATATGTTGATCGATAGAACGATTAACGATATCGCTAGCTTTTTGTTTTAACTTGTTTAACTGAGCTTTATTAATAAATGCCATACTTGAATGCTATCTTTTTATTTTCAATACGTTGAAGGGAGAATACTTGTCTTAACAATACTATCACTGCCTTAGATATTAGCGACTTTTACATTGAGATAACAGTGCTACAACGGCTTTATCATTAAGTTACCACTATAAAAAAAGCGGCCTAGCCGCTTTTTTTATAGTTGATTAATTTCTCGTGACACCGTAAATTCTGGTGAGGTGACATAGCGTTCAATCACTTGTAGTTCCAACTCTAATGTCTTGAACTTGCGCCTAATATCTTGAAATGCTTGTTTAGGCGGCTCACCTGCTTGCCAGATTCGCGATTTCACTTTAATCGACTCATTGGTAATGTCTTCATCAAACCCTTGTTGTTCTGGCGCTTGCTGCTTAGACTGCTGCTGACCAGCCTGACCATGGCCAAAATGACCTCTTTGGGCGTTACGGTTAACATGGCCTACATTGGCGGGTTTTTTATCTAATATAAACCAAGCGGCAATATAGATAACAATAAACCAACCCATGCCTAACAACACACCAGAAACTACGAGTATACGCACCAACCATGATTCCCAGCCAAAGTAATCGGCAATACCTGCACAAACACCGGCTAACTTTCCTTGGCTAGTATTTCGATATAACTCACCTCGGGATTTGCCGTTCATCATTTGTTTCTCCACTCGGGTGTTTCAACATCTAAAATAGCTTCTAAGGTTTTTATTCTGTCAGCCATTTTATCGGCGAGTTCAGACAACTCAGTCAGTTGAATATACTCTTCTTCACTGAAACCCTGGCTAATTTGGCGTTTACTACGATAATGCAATATCAACCAAATAGGCGCTACGACGACCATGAATATAATTACTGGGGCGATGATAATCTCCTCCACGATTTTTCTCCTTTAATTGCACCTAATTAAGGCATATATTCTTAATCTATGATGATTTATTTTTAGTCTCTGATTTCATTTTAGCTTTTAATTGCGCTAATTCATCATCAACTTTTTCATCTGAAGCCAACTCTGAAATTTCATCAGCCAATGACTTGCTGCCCATATCGTAAGATTCGACTTGTGCTTCTATACCATCAATTTTACGCTCGTAGCGGTCAAAGCGGCTGAGCGCGTCATTAACCTTATCGCTGTCAATATTCTGTTTCACTTTTAAGCGTGAGTTTGCTGTTTTTTCGCGCATAATAATCGCTTTTTGACGCGACTTAGCATCGGCTAATTTGTCTTGCAACTGTGAAATTTCACTTTGCAATTTAGCAATATGGCTATCTACGCGGCTTAACTCTTCACGCAAAGCACCAGCGCTTTCAACACATTTTTTCTTTTCCATTAATGCTGCACGCGCTAAATCTTCGCGATCTTTACTTAATGCTAGCTCAGCTTTTTCTTGCCATTGTGATGCATCCGCTTCAAAGCGACTAGCTTGGCGTGCTAATTCTTTTTTATCTGCTAAGGTTTTTGCTGATGAAGAGCGCACTTCAACTAGCGTGTCTTCCATTTCTTGTATGATTAAGCGCACCATTTTTGCAGGGTCTTCTGCTTTGTCTAATAAGTTGTTAATATTAGAATTAATGATATCTGTAAACCTTGAAAAAATACCCATATTTACTTCCTCGTTCAAAAAATGACTTTAATTGTCTTAGGTTTTACTATTCACGTTCTGCGCCAAGTTTTTATAACACTATAATATATTGATTAATAATGCTTTATTATTATTTAAAAAAAGACTTTTCTCTAAGCGGTTAATAAAATACACTATTTGTTAGTGAAAAAAACCAATTATTAGGTCAGTTCATGACACGTTTTAAACAACAAGATAATCTCATTGGCCAATCTAACAATTTTTTAGAGGTGCTTGAGCAAATTTCACAGATAGCACCTTTAAGTAAGCCTGTGCTGATCATCGGTGAACGCGGCACAGGTAAAGAGCTAGTTGCGGCCCGTTTACATTATTTATCTAAACGATGGGATCAAAATTATCTCAAACTTAATTGTGCGGCGTTGAATGAAAATTTATTAGAAAGTGAATTATTTGGTTATGACAGTGGTGCCTTTACTGGCGCGAGTAAACGTCATGAAGGTCGTTTTGAACGCGCAGACAACGGCACTTTGTTTTTAGACGAAATCGCCAATACGACTGGCTTAATCCAGGAAAAATTATTACGTGTTGTAGAATATGGCGAATTTGAACGTGTTGGTGGCTCAAGAACCATTAAAACTAATGCTAGATTAATCGCAGCAACTAACGAAGACTTACCGTCAATGGCTGCAGCAGGGGAATTTCGTGCCGACTTGCTTGATAGGTTGGCCTTTGACGTGATCACCCTGCCGCCTTTACGCGAACGTTTAGACGATATACTGGTATTAGCTGAGCACTTTGCTATTAACATGGCGCGCGAACTTGAATTTGAGCTTTTTAGTGGTTTTACCGCAAAAGCAAAACGTGCTTTACTTGAATATCATTGGCCGGGTAATATTCGAGAATTAAAAAATGTAGTAGAACGCAGTGTTTATCGCTGTAATAATCCACACTTACCTGTGCATGAATTAGTCATAGATCCATTTGAGTCACCTTATCGCCCTTCTAAACGTATGAAGACTCAAGATCGCATCATAGCGACACCTGTTGCACAAACCAGTGAAACCACGACAGCAACGCCGGTTAAAGTAGAACAAAAAATTCAGCCAAGCACGCAAGCCTTACAATTCCCGCTGTCATTAAAAGATTTATCACAAAACTATGAAGTCGACTTGATCAAGTCGGCATTGGCGCATTGCCAATATAGTCAAAAGAAAACCGCTGACGCCTTAGAATTAACCTATCATCAGTTAAGAGGCTACTTAAAAAAATATAATCTACTCGATTCAAGTAGTGCAGACGAAGAATAAAGATTAGCTATGGCTTACTCTACCCTTACATACTATTACGGTTTTGCACTATTGATATTGGTGTTGTCAGGCTGTGACTCAAACGAAGCACTTTCGTTAAGTAAAAAAAGCATTATCTATTGTAGTGAAGGCCCTCCCGAAAGCTTCAACCCCCAAACAGTGTCCTCTGGAACGACAATAGATGCCACGTCACATCAGTTATATAACCGTTTAATTGAGTTTAGCCCTATCGATAATGCGATTATACCTGCTATTGCTAAATCTTGGCATGTGACACGTGATGGCAAAATGATCACTTTTTATCTTCGCAAGGATATTCAATTTCATCAAACTAGCTATTTTATGCCAACAAGGGCGCTTAATGCTGACGATGTACTATTTAGTTTCAATCGCATGTTGGATATCAACCACGAATATCACCCGATTTCAGGTGGCAAATATCCATTTTTTCAGAATGCTCAATTAGCCAGTTTGATTGATAACATAGAAAAAATTAATGACCACACCATTCGCTTTCGACTTGCACATTCTGACAGTTCATTTCTCGCCAACATTGGTGGTGATTCAGCCGTTATTTTATCAAAAGAATACGCCGACGAATTAGTCGAACTTAACGCTATGCCAGAAATAGATATGCTCCCCATTGGTACAGGGCCTTTTAAGTTTAAACAGTATAGTTCAGGGGCTTTTATTCGTTATGAACCTCATTCAGATTATTGGCGAGGTAAGTCAGAGCTTAAACAACTCGTTTTTGATATAACCCCTAGAGATACAGCTCGCTTAACTAAGTTATTAGCCGGTGAATGTGATGTAATTGCCTACCCTATTGCACATGAAAAAATTAAACAGCACCCCAATCTCATTTTAGAATCAGTGATATCTTTCAATGTGGGTTATTTTGGTTTCAATACCCGCAAACCGCCCTTTAACAATCCTTTAGTACGCAAAGCGTTATCCTACGCTATCAATAAGCAAGCAATTCTAGAGGCGGTTTATACCGGCCAAGCAGAAATTGCTAACGGCATTATTCCAAACTCTTCTTGGGCTTATGATGCAACGATCACAAGCCAAGACTATTCAATAGCTACGGCACAAGAATTATTAACGCAAGCGGGTTATAGCAATGGCTTTTCTATGGATTTATGGGCAATGCCTGTGCAGAGATCCTACAACCCAGATGCCATTACGATGGCAAAACTTATTCAGGCTGATTTACAAAAAATAGGGGTAGAGGTTAATATAGTGTCAGGTTATGAATGGTCAACTTTTTTACGAAAGGTTTCTGAAGGTGAGCATCAAAGTGTGCTATTAGGTTGGTCAGCTGACAACCCTGATCCCGATAACTTTTTTTCGTCATTACTCAGCTGCTCTGCAGCAAATACTGGCAGCAATCGCACCTTTTGGTGTAATAAAAAATTCGATCAGCTTATCCAAAAAGCGCTAAAAACAAATAACACTAATAAACGAAAAGCCTATTATTCAAAGGCGCTAAAATTGATCAATGAAGAAGTGCCATTAATTCCCATTGCCCATTCAAAAAGATATCAAGCACGGGATAATAGTGTAAAAGGCACTGTATTACGCGCCATCGGTGGGGTTGATTTTAACGGAGTTACAAAAAACTAATATGCTAATTTTTACTCTGCGTCGTTTTAGTTTATTCTTTTTTACCTTGTTGTTATTAACAATGTTGTCATTTAGTTTGAGTTTTTTATTTCCTGGTGAGCAACTCATTAACCTAACGGGCCAAATAAGTGCTTCACCAGAGCAGCTAGCGATTTTAGCTGATGAATATCAACAGCAATCGGGTTTACTGGGGCAATATGTCAGTTATTTGAAACACCTATTTCAAGGCGACATGGGTTATTCAATGACCAGCCACCTACCGATTTCAACCGAAGTACTTAACCGTTTACCTGCAACGGTCGAGTTGGCCAGCGTTGCTTTGTTAGTGGCAATGTTTGTTGGTATTCCCGTTGGCTTTTGTGCCGCGATTTACCACCGAAAAGCGGCTGACAATTTAATATTGACCATTGCAATGATTGGCTACTCAATCCCAGTTTTCTGGTTAGGCATACTTGCTATATTGGTGTTTTCTATCCAATTAGGTTGGTTTCCTTCTTCCGGACAAATAAGTCTTTTGTTCGAAATTAAACATATTACCGGTTTACAGTTAATTGATATTTTACTCAGCGACAGTCCGTATAAATGGCAAGCTTTTCAAGATGCCACTCGACACCTTATATTACCGGTTATTGTCGTGGCATTAGCACCCGCCACCATCTTTATGCGCTTAGCCCGCTCAGCTATGCTCGAAGTTTTAGACACGCATTACATTAAAGCGGCAAAAGCAAAAGGCTTAACCTTTAGTCAAATTATTTATCGTCATGCTATGCGTAATGCTATTATTAAAGTTATCAGAGATATAGGCTTACAATTTGCTAATCTGATTACTATAGCCATGGTGACAGAGGTTATTTTTAGTTGGCCAGGCATTGGCAGCTGGTTAATCGAAAGTATATATCAGCGTGACTATACCGCTATTCAAGGCGGACTTATTGTGCTTTCAAGCTTTATATTCATTGTTCACATTATTATAGATTTAGTCTATGCAGCGCTTAACCCTTTAGCTCGGGAGCCTCGTCATGGCACGTGATAAAATATACTTAGAAGAAGAGTTCCCAACACCACTGGTGCAGTTGTGGCATAACTTCAAACAACCTCCTGTTGTTATGATTGGATTTTGCTGTTTCTTATTTTTAATTGCGCTGGCAGTATTAGCCAATATCATTACGCCGTATTCCTCGGTGGAAAACCATTTAGATCACTTATTATTACCCCCGGCATGGAGTGATGATGGCGATGTCAGCTTTTTGCTTGGTACAGACAACCTAGGTAGAGATATGTTGTCGCGGTTAATTCAAGGTACCTCATTAACTTTTGGCTTAAGTATTATTGTGGTTATTGCCTCTTTAGCTGTTGGTGTTGTTATCGGTTCACTATCCGCCTTAACAACCGGGATTAAATCTAGCTTTCTTAACCATTTTCTCGATGTTATTTTATCCATTCCTTCCTTACTTTTAGCCATTATCATTGTTGCCATACTCGGTCCTGGTTTAGAGAACACCTTGTGGGCCATCATTATGGTGTTAATACCGCAATTTGTGCATGTAACCCGCAATGCTGTTAAGGAAGAGTTTGCCAAAGACTACGTACTGGCATCGCGTCTTGATGGCGCTAGTTCGATTAGAATTTTACGTTATTCTATTTTCCCCAATATTATCGAAAAATTAATTAGCCAAGCAACACTTGCTCAATCAGCTGCTATTCTCGACATTGCAGCACTAGGCTTTCTTGGTTTAGGTGCACCGATTCCTATGCCAGAATGGGGAGCCATGCTAGCTAATGGCATTGAGTTATTTTACATTGCTCCTTGGACCGTTTATCTACCCGGCTTAGCTATTTTATTTTCAGTTATCGCGACAAACTTGGTCGGTGAAGGCATGCGCCATGCCCTAAAAGTGCGCAAGGAAAACTAATGAACTTAATTGATATTCGCAACCTTTCGATAAAACTGCAGACTTCAACAAAGCCAATATTTGCTGTTGATCGAGTAAACCTGACCATGAAAGAAGGTGAGGTTCGTGGTTTAGTCGGTGAATCTGGCTCTGGAAAATCGCTATTAGCACAAGCGATTGTCGGTGTGTTAGATGAGAAGTGGGCAGTTGATGCTGACCGTTTTCATTGGCGCGGCAACGACTTAATGCGGTTATCTGCAGAAGAAAGAAAAGCGATTATATCAAAAGACGTCGCCATGATTTTTCAAGAACCTATGGCATGTTTAGATCCAACCACTACCATTGGCGAACAATTAGAAGAAGCCGTAGATGTTGAGCAACTAACGGGTTATTTTTGGCAAAAAAGACAACAGCGTAAATTGGCTGCTATTAACTTATTGCATAAAGTGGGTATCAAGCAGCATGAGGTCTGTGTGAAGAGTTTTCCTCATCAACTAACCGATGCATTATGCCAACGAGTAATGATTGCAATGGCTTTAGCACGTCGCCCTATGCTTCTTATTGCTGATGAACCTACTGCCGCAATGGAAAGTACCAATCAAGGCCAGATATTTCGTTTGTTAGCGAGCTTGAATCAGCTAAAAAATATGTCAATATTATTAATAAGTCATGATTTAGAAAATGTTACCCATTGGACCAACACTATTACCGTGATGTATAGTGGCCAATTTGTTGAAGCAGGCACCACAGAGCAAATTTTTAACCAACCTTATCATCCCTACACGCGCGCCTTGGTCGACAGTAGCCCAAAAGCTAACCGAATGATCCCAAATAAATCTCGACTAATGACATTGCCTGGTAGTATTCCTACTTTGCAACATTTACCGATAGGCTGCCGATTAGGCCCAAGGTGCCCGCGAGCACAACAAAAATGCGTGCACGCGCCAAAAATTAAAAATTTTCATAGCCATCAAGTCAGTTGTCATTTTCCACTGAAGGATAACTATTCGTGAGTGATGTTTTATTACAAGTCAGTAACCTGAGTAAAACCTAT
Source organism: Colwellia sp. MB02u-9 (assembly GCF_014077085.1). NCBI lineage: Bacteria > Pseudomonadati > Pseudomonadota > Gammaproteobacteria > Alteromonadales > Colwelliaceae > Colwellia > Colwellia sp. MB02u-9. Next base: position 177,498 of record NZ_JACGVF010000099.1, on the reverse strand, counting down.
AAAGATAAAAATTATTGGTTTAATCGTAAATGCGTCACGGCACTTGAGCCTTTATCTTTTGATATTATGGCGCATAAAACGCTCGCAATTGTAGGCGAAACAGGCTCTGGAAAGTCTACGGTTGCAAAACTACTGGTTGGCGCTGAATTGCCAAGCACTGGCCACATTCGTTTAAATGGCCAAAGCTTAGAACCTGGTAACTTTAAGCAACGTTGTCAACATGTGAGAATGATTTTTCAAGACTCAGGCACCACCTTAAATCCTAGTCTGACGATAGAACAATTATTAGATGAACCACTGCAACTCAACACCGAGCTAAATGAAACTGAGCGCCATCAGTTGATCCGAGAAACTTTGCAAAAAGTTGGTTTATTAGCTGAGCATATGAGCTTTTACCCTCATATGTTTTCAGGGGGTCAAAAGCAACGTATTTCATTAGCACGGGCGATAATATTAAAACCACAAGTGATCATTCTTGACGAGGCTTTAGCATCACTCGACCCATCTTTACGTTCACAAATGATCAATCTATTGCTCGATTTACAACAGCAAATGGGGCTGGCATTTATATTAATCTCTCATAACCTTGGCATTGTCAGACACTTTAGTGATGAGATGATGGTACTAAGCAAAGGTGAAGTTTTGGAGTTTGGTAAAACTGCTGATATTTTGCAAAAACCGAAACACAAGTACACTAAAAGGTTGATAATGAGTCAACGTTTTCAACTGCTGCACCGTTAGCGTTAATGGCCAATTACTTGGTCTTAATGATTATAAGCAAGGCAAACAAGTTATCTGTTATAGCAAACTGATCATTTTATGTTTCAAATGAGCTAGCTACACCTACCTAATAAACCACTTCTTTTTACACAATAACATCGTTTAGTTATAGAACAATTAACCGGATAATTTTTTCAGTATTTATACTATCTGATGTTATACCAGTGTCATTAAATTATTACCCATTTGTGCGGGTTAACCAATAAAACTTAAACCCTAAGAAGCAAAAAACCAGCCTATTGGCTGGTTTTTTATTTAACGCTTTATTAGCTCAAATGATAGCTTGAGTTAGTATTGTGTCGTCGGTGCTTGCACTTGTTTGCGTACAATCTCTGCGCCAACTTTCAGCGATTCAACATAACTTAAATAAGCTGCTTGTGCCAATTGCTGAGTTAACTGCTGCGACAAGTTCGGTGAGTTAACCGCTGTACCTTCGTTAACTGCTTGCACTTCAAGTAATGCTAAATTGCCATTACTAAGATTGACTGTCGTTGCCGATACCACGTTTTCACTTGGACGAGGTAATTTGAAGGCTTCACGTGCCAAGCTTGCATCTAAGCCGCTACCCACACGTGCAACTGCGGCTTTAACTTCCATGGAAGCGCCAATTTCAGCTAATTGCTCAGTGATATCGCTTCCAGATTTGAATGCAACCAGCAATTCATCCGCAACGGTTTGAGCTTTTTCAGACGCTTTTTTCGCAAGCAAAATATTTTCAATTTGTGCGCTAACTTCAGCAAGAGGTTTAACACTCGCTGCTTGGTATTCATTTAAACGCATTACAATGGCTAAGCTATCGCTAACGTCAACAATGTCAGAGTTTAGTTGTTCATACACCACGATATCAGAAAAAGCCACATCAACAACATTACTGACATCAAAAGGTGTGTTATTAACACCACGCGTTAACCAGTCAGATGTTTTTATAGTGGCATTAATTGCGCCTGCAGCGTCGTATAAACTGTCAGGAAACTCGAAACTTAAACGCGCTACTTCTTGTTGAAGCTCAAAAAACTTGTCTTGCGCTTTTTCATTTTTAACTTTTGAGACAATATTGTCACGTACTTCAGCTAAGCTTTGCACTTTCTCAGCCTTATAATCAGTTAATTTAATGATGTGAAAACCAAAGTCAGTTTTAACCACATCACTAACACTGCCTATACCAGACAAAGCAAATACTGCATCATCAAATGCGGTGTCCATTACGCCAGCATCAATCCAATCTAGATCGCCGCCATTTTCGCCACTAAAAGTATCGGCTGAATGCTCTTTTGCTAATTCAGCAAAGTCTTCACCGGCATTTATTTTAGCAAGTAAGGTTTCTGTTTCGACTTTAGCTTTCGCTTCGTCATCACCAAATTCAATGAGAATGTGGGCAACGCGACGTTGTTCTTCGTCGCGGTATTGACTAATATTGTTCTTATAATAATCATCAACATCGGCATCGGTTAATGTCACTGTGTTGGCGATAGTGTCAACATCAAGTGTGATGTAGTTAACTTTTACTTGCTCTTGGTTTTCAAAACGCGATTTGTTGGCAAGATAATAGTCGTTAACTTCTTCATCGCTTAACTCGATACTCGCTTTAAATTGTTCCGCATTAATCGTAGCAAAACGAATGTCACGCTGTTGATTTTGTAAAGCAGTAAACATATCTTCTTGGTACGGTAAGCTAAATTCGCTTGCTACCAATGCTTGAGTTAATTGACGACGGGTCATTTCAGTGCGTAGATAGTCACGAAAATCAGCTGATTGATAAAAACCCGCTTGATTAATCATCGCTAAGTAACGATTGTTGTCAAAAACACCGTCAATTTGAAATTCTGCCATATTTTGAATGGTACTTTTAATTCGTTGATCTGCTACACGAATGGCAAGTGCCTCTGAGTTTTGATCGATAAGTTTTTGGTTAATTAAATTATCAACCACACCGTTACGAAAATTACTCATGTAACTAGGATCAGCTGATAATGTTTCAAACATTTCACCAAACTGCTGCGCCATACGGTTACGTTGTGCTTGATAAGCTTTATTAAACTCATCTTGTGATATTTTATCACCATTAACATCAGCCACTGAAGTATCAACTGAGTTGCTGTAACTACCAATGCCGGCAACAGCGAAGGTTAAAATAATAAAACCAAGAATAATCTTAGCCGTTAATCCTTGAGAGCTTTCTCGAATATTTTCTAACATCTTTATCTCTTTACACGAGGGTATTGTACTTTTCGGGCGATTTTAACTGCGACATTACTTTACCGCTATTATACGTTGTAATTATTGAGTAGCTGGTTAATTTATCAAAGTGTCAATTCACTTTAACAGCAAACTAATCAGGCTATTTCACTAACTTACACGCTTTAAAATCGCAATATGAACGGGCATGTTAGCCCAATAATAATAAAAATGAAACCCTTTTACTCTAGCGATGAAATAACGGTTAAATAACCATCATCCAAGCATAAAAAACACTAATATCATCAAGTTTAGCTTTAGATATTTTTTTATGGCTTTAATGGATTTACGGCTTATTGAGAATATCATCCAAGTTAGCTTGCTCTTGTGTTGATAAATCATGTTCATTTACCTTAACTTGACTACGTTTTCGTAAAACAAATATCACACCGATAATAAAACCGAAAAGAATAATCAATGGACCAAACCATAGAATATAAGTTTTTTCTTTCAATGGCGGTCGATATAAAACAAAATCGCCATATCGATAGACCATAAAGTCAATAACTTCTTGATCACTCATACCTTCTTGCAGCAGGTTATAGAGGTTATTTCTTAAATCTACAGCAATTTTAGAGTTCGAATCGGCTAAATTTTGATTTTGACACTTAGGACACCGTAACTCTTTGGATAATACTTGAAAGCGTAATTGGGTTGCTTCATCTTTAAATTCAAAAGTGTCTACTGGGCTAGCATTTACGCTAGTTACCATAAAAACACTCAGCAGCATGCTGCTAATAAACAAGCGAATAACATGCTGTAATATTAGGATTTTATTGTCTATTCTGTTTTGCATTAAGACGCTCCTGCTGCCATTTCTGCTTCAAGAGTTTCAATTAACGGCAGAAACTCTTTTTGCCATACCTGATCGTTAATCGGACCTGCAAAACGCTTACGAATGATACCTGTGTGATCAATAACAAAAGTTTCAGGCGCACCAAATACACCAATATCTAGACCAAGTGCACCCTGTTCATCAAAAATTGAGAATACATAAGGGTCTTGATATTGTTTTAACCAACTTAAAGCGGCCTTGTGATCGTCAGTAAAATTAAGGCCATAGAGCTTAATACGCGGATCACGAGCAATATTAAGCAAATATGGATGCTCATATTTGCATTGTATACACCAAGTCGCCCAAACATTAAGTAACACGATATCGCCTTGTAGATCATCTCGACCTACCCGTTGTTCAATCGATTTTAATGTTGGCAATTCAAAGTTTGGCAATGGCTTGCCTATCATGGCTGATGGCATCGACTGCGGATTAAGAAATAAACCTCGATATAATAATACCGCCAATAAAAAAAATAGAATTAATGGGATAAAACGAATAATACTTTTCACTAATTATGCCTCTTGTAAAACAGCGGGTTTAGTTTGGCTAAGCTTTTGTTCTGTTACCAGCACGCGCTTACGATAGCGTTTACTTAATATCGCTAAGAAACCACCTATTGCCATACAAAAACCACCTAACCATATCCAGATAATAAAAGGTTTATAATATAAGCGCATTGACCAGGAGTTTTGCTCTAGCGGATCACCTAAAGCGACGTAAATATCACGCCATAAGTTGGTATGAATGGCGGCCTCGGTCATCCCGGTACGTTGTACTTTATAAGTACGTAGCTCAGGCTTTAATAAGGTAACAAATTCACCGTCCAGTGAGACCTTAAGTTGCCCTTGAATTGCGCTATAATTTGGTCCTAAAACATCTTTAGTGCCGGCAAACTCTATCATGTAACCTGATAAATTAGCACTTTCCCCTGGCGCCATTTTTATGTTCATTTCTTTTTCATAGGTCGACACCATAGTCACACCAATAACCGTAATTGCAATGCCGGCATGGGCAAGCGCCATACCAATATGATTAAGTGGCACGGCTGAAAATTTCAAGCTACCGTCGGCCTGCTTAGCATTGATAAATACATCTTTTAAAACAGCTAAGACAATCCAACAACCTAACGTCATGCCAATGAATGCGCTTAGGCTAAATTCACCCGCATAGATAAACGGCCAAGCAGCACCAAAGAAGACACTAAAAATTGAAGTTTTATTTAAATGTTTAGCTAGTTCACCTTTACGCGCTTTTTTCCAGCGAGTAAGCGGCCCAACACCCATAAATAGAAATAGAGCGATCATCATAGGAACAAACACAGCATTAAAATAGGGTGCACCTACTGATATTTTTCCCAAGCCCATAGCATCGATGATTAGCGGGTAAAGTGTGCCTAATAAAATAGTCACTGTCGCCGTGACCAATATTGACATGGCAATTAAAATAGCGTTTTCACGTGAATAAAACGTAAAGCGGCTTGGGCTGCTAACATTTGCAGCTCTAAAGGCATAAAGCGTTAACGAGCCGCCAACGGCTATCGCTAATAATACCAGTAAGTAAATGCCGCGCTCTGGATCTACTGCAAATGAATGTACTGAAGTAATAACACCTGAGCGGACTAAAAAGGCTCCTAATAAAACCAAAGAAAAAGTAAAAATAGCCAGTAATAATGTCCAATGCTTAAAAGTGTTACGTTGTTCTGTTACTGCTAACGCATGAATCAGCGCAGTACCAGCAAGCCACGGCAAAAATGAAGCATTTTCAACAGGATCCCAAAACCACCAACCGCCCCAGCCAAGTTCATAATATGCCCACCAACTACCTAACGCGATGCCTACCGATAAAAATGACCAAGCGGCAACTGTCCATGGGCGAGACCAACGTGCCCATGCGGCATCCATTTTTCCAGCCATAAGCGCGGCAATAGCAAAAGCAAAAGCAACTGAAAAGCCAACATACCCCATATATAACATTGGTGGGTGAATGATTAAGCCAATATCTTGTAATAATGGATTTAAATCAAGACCTTCAAGCGGAAAGTTTGGTAATAAACGCTCAAACGGGTTAGAGGTTAATAGCGTAAATAAAATAAAGCCAACCGCAATCATGCCCATTACCGCTAAAACACGGGCAACAAACTCTTTTTCTAATTGCTTACTAAAAACACTCACCGCGAAGGTCCAACACGTTAAGGCAAAAACCCAAAGTAGCATAGAGCCTTCGTGTCCGCCCCAGATCGCACTGATTTTGAAATAATAGGGTAATAAACTATTAGAGTGACCGGCAATATATTTGACTGAAAAGTCATCTACCGTAAAGCTATAGCCTAATAAAAAAATACTGATTGCTACAAAGAAGAAAAGACCAAAACTCAATGGTTTGGCACTATTGATTAATTGATGATTGTTCTGCGCTACGCCAATCAGCGGCACTACGCTTAAACATAATGCAAACGCTAACCCGATAATGAGTGCGAAGTGCCCGAGCTCTGGGATCATGATAATTCCTGTAAATTAATGTTAAAACATTATTGGGACTAAGTTTAGCTGATTTTAACTAGTCAAGACTAGCGCCAAATCAGATCTTCTCTGCTTAAATATCACCCTAAATGTTACCAGAGGTAAGTTTTACAGTGATACTTAAGCCATTACCTTTATGGTACTTGTACTGATATTTTCATTGTTATTAAACTTTTTTCCATCGCATCAATATTAAGCGCTTCTGCTTTAAAGTCACCCGACTTAATACCCACACTACCTTGCATAGACACTACGGCGTAAATATGCACTTTATCCACACTACTTAAGCGCATTTGTGGCGTCATTGCTTGTGAATCATCTAAAACTATACTGAGCGGCAAGTCACTGGCTTTAATTTTTACAGCCGCTAAAGGCATTCTAGGCCCCTCTGTAGCAATGGCATATATGTATACGGTCTTATCTTCACCGTTGATCAATTGTTCTTGAACATTCGCCGCTAAAGATACCTCAATAGTAAGGTGTGGCAAGTTTGCCTCAAGTTCAGCACTACCGGCTCCAGAAGCTGTGTTTTTATTGCTCAAGCGCAATTGGTTTTTAGCTTCTTCTACAGCGCCCGCTAGCGCTTGTGTACTTATCCCTGGCCGGTCGCTATTTAAAACCACTTCCCAGTACTGCACTGCTTTAGCAAACTTTCGCTTGGTGAAACTATCCATACCTAAAAGGATATTGGTTGATGCGTCTAATGGGTTTAACACTAATGCCTTATCAATCACAGCTTGAATGTCTGAGCTCAATTGCTGATTATTTTTATAATACATCGCTTGAGCTTTTGGCCCTAATAACTCGGCATGCTCGCCAACTTGCTTCATTACGCCGTCAAACGCCTCAATCGCATTGTCAAACTCACCGGCAGAAATGTAGGCTTGACCTAAACTGAACAAAGCTTGTGAATTACTCGGGTCGTCTTTTACCTCGCGCTGAAGTTTCTGTAAACGACGAACTAGCATTTGTTCTGGGGTTAATTCACTCTGTGCGTTATTTTCATTACTCAGGACAGGTGAACTCAATTGTGCATACGAACCAAGGTTCATGTAGGTATATAAACTAAAGCTAACGACAGCCAATGCTATGCCTAGTGGCCATAACCATGATGTCTGTTGTTTTTCAACCCTTGACGATTTACTTAATGTAGCATCTTGCAAAAGTGTTTTATCTAACTCTGCTTTTAATTGTAGGTAACTGTCTTGCCCAATACTGCCCTCAGCCAAATCGTTTTCGAGAAGTGATAAGTGCTCATGGTAAAGTGTGACATTGGTTTCTTGACGAATATTTAGATTTTCTGCACCAATAGTATTTTTAGATGAAGAAAAAATACGCCAGACAATAATTAATGCAATCACTATTAATGATAAAACTGCCAGCCAGAATGTAGTCATATTATTTAATTTATACCTATGTTGATCAAATTATTTAAACTGCTGAGTATTAGCCCTGTAAGAGGTTTTAATTAAAGTTATTTAAAGCAATAAGTAACGTTTAACACCCTTGTTTATAAGTGGCATAGCGTAACAATTTTATCTGGTTTTTTCTAGCGATACCGTCGCAAAAAAGCCACATATTCATCGTAATAATAGTGGTTAATTAGTTGCGGTAAACTTGTCGTTGCTATAACCGCCTAATGGCTCAACTTTATTTTTCTAATATGCCAAATAACATTGCCCATTAACCCTAAGTGAAAGCTACCAATGCTATGTTTAATTGCAGGTAAACCTAGCCTAAATTGATTAGTAGCATAAATTAACTAGTACTATAAAAAGCACACAGAATTTTAAGAAGAAGTTAAAGAGGTAATTAAACCAGTTTTATTCCCTTTGGGTGCTTTATGCGGGATATTGATGAAGAGTAACCTAGCTGTGGTTTACTTTAACCAGCATAAGTGACCATAACTTAATGAAACTGGTATTAAGCTTTATAGTTTACTGAAGGAAGTGATGTTATTACGATTAGTCTTTTCAATGATAACTAATGCGCTAGAAACAATTAAGCCGCTTATAAAAGCGGCTTAATGTTCAATCTTTAGCAAAGCTATTAATTAAGCGTTGCAAGCATCTTTAAGTGCTTTACCAGCTTTAAAAGATGGGATTTTTGCTGCTGCGATTTCGATAGTCGCACCAGTTTGTGGGTTACGACCTGTACGTGCAGCACGGTCACGTACTGAGAAAGTACCAAAACCAACTAGTGCAACTTGCTCGCCACCCTTTAATTCTTCTGTAACTGCTTCGATAAATGAATCTAATGCACGACCAGCCGCAGCTTTAGAAATGTCAGCACCCGCAGCAATTTTCTCGATAAGTTGAGATTTGTTCACAGTGTATTCCCCTTCAATTGTTATTATTCAGCGCTATCTTCTGTTTAGCGTCCTGCAGAAACTTTATCCTAAGCTTCTTTTTGAACATAAAGCGCCGAGTTAAAGAAAACTAAAAATATTGATAATAATTTTTATCTCTACTAGGCCCCTTATAAATGGGGGCTCTAGCGTTGTTAGCGTCATTAACTTACCATAGTTTCAGCGTTTGAAAAGCGTTAATTACGTTTTTATCAATTTTTTTGCTATTTTTTTAAGTTTTTTAACAAAAACAGCTATTTTCTAACCACTTCCTTGTCTAACTGCCATTTATCAACAGGATGTTCTAAAGCAATGTTTAACACTTCATCTATCCATTTCACTGGGTAAATGGCTAGATCAGCTTTTACATTGTCAGGTATTTCTATCAAATCGCGCTCATTATCTTTAGGTATAATAACCGTTTTGATACCACCACGATGCGCGGCAAGTAATTTCTCTTTTAAGCCACCAATTGCCAGTACTTCACCACGTAAAGTAATTTCGCCAGTCATTGCCACGTCAGCTCTGACTGGATTACCGGTTAAACTTGATACTAATGCCGTACACATACCGACACCAGCACTTGGGCCGTCTTTCGGTGTTGCACCTTCAGGTACATGCACATGAATATCGCGTTTTTCATGAAAGTCACTATTAATCCGTAGCTTTTCTGTACGACTTCGCACTACCATCATTGCCGCTTGTATCGACTCTTGCATTACGTCACCAAGCGAACCCGTATAGCTCAACTTACCTTTGCCTGGCACAGAAGCAGTTTCAATGGTCAGTAGCTCACCACCGACTTGAGTCCAAGCAAGACCAGTGACTAAACCAACACGATTTTCATCGTCTGCTTTACCATAATCAAAGCGTTGCACACCAAGAAATTCTGATAAATTCGCTTGATTTATCGTTACCTTTTTGACGTTTTTATCCAATAAAATCGATTTAACCGCTTTACGACATAACTTAGAAATATCACGTTCTAAGCCACGCACACCAGCCTCACGAGTGTAATAACGAATAATACCGACAATGGCGCTGTCTTCTATTTCAATTTCTTTACTTTTTAAACCGTTGCGTTCTATTTGCTTATCAAGCAAGTGATTTTTCGCAATGTTAAGCTTTTCATCTTCGGTATAACCCGACAGATGGATAACTTCCATACGATCTAGTAAGGGGCCAGGAATATTCATACTATTTGACGTAGCAACAAACATCACATCAGATAAGTCATAATCAACTTCCAAATAGTGATCATTAAAGCTGCTGTTTTGCTCTGGATCTAGCACTTCTAATAATGCCGAAGCAGGATCGCCACGCATGTCAGAAGCCATTTTATCTATTTCATCTAACAAAAATAACGGATTTTTCACGCCAACTTTAGCTATTTTTTGAATTAGCTTGCCCGGTAGTGAGCCAATATAGGTTCGTCTATGTCCACGTATTTCAGCTTCGTCTCGTACACCACCTAGCGCCATACGGACATATTTACGACCGGTCGATTTAGCAATAGATTGTCCTAACGAGGTTTTACCTACACCCGGAGGCCCAACTAAACACAAAATAGGCCCTTTTAAATGACTAACACGTTGTTGAACGGCCAAGTACTCTACTATGCGTTCTTTAACTTTATCGAGTCCGTAATGGTCTTTATCTAACACTTCTTGTGCTAATTTAAGATCACGCTTTAATTTACTGCGCTTTTTCCACGGCACACTAATCATCCATTCGATATAGCTGCGCACAACCGTGGCTTCAGCTGACATGGGTGACATCATTTTTAATTTTTTTAATTCTGTTAAGGTTTTTTCTTTTGCTTCTTTAGGCATTTGCGCTGCTTCGATCTGCTTTTCTATTTGATCAGCTTCGTTCGTACCTTCTTCGTCATCACCTAATTCTTTTTGAATTGCTTTCATCTGCTCATTCAAATAATATTCGCGCTGACTTTTTTCCATTTGTTTTTTAACACGCGTGCGAATTTTCTTCTCAACTTGCAATAAATCGATTTCACCTTCCATTAACGCCATTAAAAACTCAAGACGTTCTGAAACATGGGTAATTTCTAGTACCTTTTGTTTGTCGACTAATTTAAGTGGCATATGAGCTGCCATAGTGTCGGCTAACTGCTCGGCATCATCAATACCTGAAACTGACGTTAAGACTTCCGGTGGTATTTTTTTATTTAATTTTACATAACCTTCAAACTGAGAAATAGCCGAGCGAATTAACACTTCAGTACTATCGTCAGGAACACCTTCAACACTTAAAAATGTAGCATTGGCGGTAAAGTATTCATCAGTTTCAACAAACTCAGTAATTTGAGCTCGACGCACACCTTCAACCAGTACTTTAACGGTACCATCAGGTAATTTAAGCATTTGCAAAATAGTGGCAATAGTACCGGTTTGGTACAAATCGCTCTGTGCCGGGTCGTCTACTGCAGCATCTTTTTGTGCAACAAGGAATATTTGCTTATCATTTTCGTTGGCAATATCAAGACAACGGATAGATTTCTCGCGACCAACAAATAATGGGATAACCATTTGTGGATAGACAACGACATCACGTAAGGCTAATACGGGAATTTCAACTACGCCAGATAACTCTTTAGTCATTGGTTACTCTCTCGGTGAATAGTATGATGTGATTTTTAAGGATATGTATTTGTATATGGGGTGTTTGTAAATACTTTCAACAGATGAATAAAAAAAAGTGACGTTAACCAAACTGGCTAACATCACTTTTTAGACTTAAATTAGCGAAATAATTATTCTGATGACGCTTTATCTTGCTGCGTTTCATAAATAATAATAGGTTTAGACTCGCCTCTAATGACTGTTTCATCAACAACAACTTTCACAGCATTTTCCATCGATGGTAATTCATACATAGTTTCGAGTAGAACCCCTTCGACAATGGAACGTAAGCCACGAGCACCGGTTTTACGCACCATAGCTTTATGGGCAATAGCGGTTAAAGCATCGGCTCTGAATTCAAGTTCAACATTTTCCATATCAAAAAGCGCAGAAAATTGCTTAGTTAAAGCATTTTTAGGCTCTTGTAAGATTTGAATAAGTGCCTGTTCATCAAGCTCTGTCAAGGTTGCAACGACAGGTAGACGGCCAATAAATTCAGGGATCAGGCCATATTTAACTAGATCTTGAGGCTCAACTTCTTGAAAAAGCTGTGTTAAGGTTTTTTCGTCGTCTTTGCCACGAACTGTCGCGCCAAAACCAATACCTGTGCCGGTTTGACAACGTTGTTCAACAACTTTATCAAGGCCTGCAAACGCACCACCACAGATAAATAGAATCTTTGAGGTGTCAACCTGCAAAAACTCTTGTTGTGGATGCTTACGACCACCTTGCGGCGGTACAGAGGCAATAGTACCTTCAATGAGTTTCAATAACGCTTGCTGCACACCTTCGCCCGAAACATCACGGGTGATTGATGGATTGTCTGATTTACGTGAAATCTTATCAATTTCATCGATATAAACAATACCACGCTGTGCTTTTTCAACGTCATAATCACATTTTTGCAGTAGCTTCTGAATGATGTTTTCAACATCTTCGCCCACATAACCCGCTTCGGTTAGTGTGGTGGCATCAGCCATGGTAAATGGTACATCTAATAAGCGCGCTAATGTTTGCGCTAGTAATGTTTTGCCACTACCCGTAGGGCCAATTAACAATATATTACTTTTGCTTAGCTCTACACCATTATGTGAGTCACCATTGCGCAAGCGCTTGTAATGGTTATAAACCGCAACAGCAAGCACTTTTTTAGCGTGTTCTTGCCCGATAACGTAGTCATCTAAGCTTTCACGAATTTCGATTGGCGTTGGTAAGCTTTCTTTATCTTGCTTAGGCGCAATTTCTTTAATTTCTTCGCGGATAATGTCATTGCATAACTCAACACATTCATCACAAACAAAGACTGAAGGGCCTGCAATTAACTTACGCACTTCATGCTGACTTTTACCACAAAATGAGCAATACAGTAACTTACCGTCATCACCGTCACCTGTTTTCATATCGGTCATACGGTACCTCTAATATTTTAAAAATTTTACAAACAAATACTGTTCAGTATTTCATAAATCGCGAGAATAACAACGCGCATCACAAAATAGAAGGTTATTTATCCATTCTTTGTTCTAGTATGGCATCAACTAAACCATATTCAACCGCGCTTTCAGCACTTAAGAAATTATCACGGTCTGTATCGTCAGATATTTTATCTAAGCTTTGGCCGGTGTGCTCTGCCATTAAACGATTAAGCTTGTCTTTGATATACAAAATTTCTTTTGCATGAATTTGAATATCAGAAGCTTGACCTTGAAAACCACCAAGAGGTTGATGAATCATGACACGAGCATTAGGTAAACAATAACGTTTGCCCTTTTCTCCGCCAGATAGCAAAAATGCGCCCATGCTAGCCGCTTGACCAATACAAACTGTGCTAATATTTGGCTTAATAAACTTCATGGTATCGTAAATAGCCATGCCTGCAGTCACAGAGCCCCCTGGAGAATTTATATATAAATAAATATCTTTATCTGGGCTTTCTGACTCTAAAAATAGCAATTGGGCAACGATCAAATTAGCCATATGGTCTTCAACTTGACCACAAAGGAAGATTACGCGCTCTTTTAACAGTCTTGAGTAAATATCGTAAGAGCGCTCACCTTTGGCAGTTTGCTCAACAACCATAGGTACTAAGGCACTTTCGGTCATACTCGTTAAATCGTGAGAATTATTTTGAGAAGTAAACAACTAACTTTCCTTTTATAAAAAAAATGGCTCATATGTCCCCATACAAGCCATTTAAGCGATTGCTCAGCAGAATGTCAATCTAAAAGGTCTATTTACCTTCAGGATTCATGATATCTTTAAAGCTGGCTTTTTTGTCTGTTACATTTGCACTGGCAAGTAACAATTCTACAGCTTGTTCTTCTAATGCAACATTTTGCATTTGTTGAGCAAGTTCTTTGTTAGTTTTGTAGTACTCAATAACTTCAGATGGATCTTCATAAGCTGAAGCTGCTGACTCAATTAAGTCAGTTACTTTAGCTTCGTCAACTTTTAATTCGTTAACTTTGATCACTTCACCTAAAAGCAAACCCGTTTTAACGCGGCGTTTCGCTTGTTCTTCAAACATTTCAGCTGGAAGCTCTGGTAAGTTATTAGGGTCCATTTGATCGGCAAAACGTTTCATAGCTTGCTTGCGCAATACGTCAACTTCTTGCGCAATAAGTGCCGCTGGAATATCTAATTCGCTAACTTCAAGTAGGCCTTCAATCACTTGCTCTTTAACTTTAGCTTTAACAGCTTGGTTAAGTTCGCGCGCCATGTTTTTGCCAACTTCTTCACGAAGTGCAGCAACACCACCAGTTTCTACGCCGAATAGTTTTGCAAACTCATCATCTATTTCTGGTAAAACGGCTGATTCAGTTGTATGCACAACAATATCAAACTCAGCAGTTTTACCTTTAAGCTTCTCAGCATGGTAATCGTCTGGAAAAGATACTGTGATAGTTTTTTCTTCGCCAGCTTTCATACCTATGATGTCTGTTTCGAAACCAGGGATCATACGACCTGAACCTAATTCAAGTTCAAAACCTTCAGCTTTACCACCTTCAAATTCTTCACCGTCAACGCGGCCATTGAAATCGATAGTTAGCTTATCGCCTGTCTTCGTTTTACGCTTGTTTTCTTTCCACGTTTTATGCTGATTTTGTAATGTTTCAAACATTTCATCAAGGTCAGCTTCGGTAACGTCGACTGCAGGACGTTCTACCGCTATCTTATCTAAATCTTTTAAAACAACATCAGGGTAGATCTCAAATGTTGCTTCAAATTCTAATGGTTGACCATCTTCGTTGCTTTTGGCAACAAATGCTGGACGACCGGCTGGGTTTAATTTTTCAGCAACAATCGCATCAACAAAGTTGCGTTGCATAAATTCACCAGCAACTTCTTGACGAACAGATTGACCATAGCGTTTTTGAATAACCGATGGTGGCACTTTGCCTGGACGAAAACCATTGATACGTTGGGTCTTACCGATGTGGCGAAGACGATTTTTAACTTCAACATCTACTGTTTCGGCAGGAACAGAAATCGTTAAACGACGTTCCAAACCTTGTGTAGTCTCAACTGAAACTTGCATTTAATTACCTCAAAAAACTTAGCGTTTGTACGCTTTCTATAACGCATCTAAATATAGTCAACAAAACTTTATAATAAAGTTATGTATGCAGCCTGCCAGTATTACTAGCAGAGCCCGGAAAATCCGAATAAAGATGTTCAGATTAAAATAATGACGCGAAATTATAGCGGTGCTTTAAACAAGAGTCGAGCATAGAACGCAAATAAATTAAAAATTTAATGCTATTGAGGTAATAATAGAAAGTAAGATTGCTATTTAGGAGGATTTAACTGAAGAATTTTAATAAAGTTGTTGGTAATGCAAGATTTGAACTTGCGACTGAACTTAGTGGAACCTAAATCAGTATTTAATTTTTTAAGCTACATACGGTAGTTAAATAAATCACATGAAACAATCAAAAATAAGAAGTGGTCGGTGATGCAAGATTCGAACTTGCGACCCCTTGGACCCAAACCAAGTGCGCTACCAAGCTGCGCTAATCACCGATATACTTTTTACTAAACCATACAAAAAATGGGGTGGCTAAAGGGACTTGAACCCTCGACAACCGGAATCACAATCCGGGGCTCTACCAACTGAGCTATAGCCACCACTGTATGGCGCGCCCTGTAGGATTTGAACCTACGACCCACGCCTTAGAAGGGCGTTGCTCTATCCAGCTGAGCTAAGGGCGCACATTGCCTACAGATGCTAAACAAGCTTCATTAGGTATAAAACTTGTCTTTTTTTATTTTAAAATAAAAACATTGAAAATAAAAAAATGGTCGGTGATGCAAGATTCGAACTTGCGACCCCTTGGACCCAAACCAAGTGCGCTACCAAGCTGCGCTAATCACCGACGTATGTTAAAAGAGCTTGCTCTCTCAACGGATGCGGATATTACCTAGTTGCCCGTTGTCCGTCAAACACTTTTTTTAAATAAATGTTCGTTCGCTCACTTTTACAGCATCTTGATTAAAATACCACTGATATTGGCTAATAAAATAAAAATATCACCATTATTTATCAATAAATAATTATTTCGACACGCTATGCATTTATTTTCTACAAATAGCTTTTCTATTATGCGAAAATAACCACGTTTTTTAGCCTTTTGTGAAGAATTATGACTGCAGCTCTTATTGACGGTAAGTTGATCGCCCAACAACTACGCCTTTCTGTTAAAGATAAAGTACAACAACGCATAAAAAATGGTCTGCGTGTTCCCGGATTAGCCGTGATTTTGGTCGGTTCAGATCCCGCCTCTCAAGTTTATGTTGGTAGTAAAAGAAAAGCCTGTGAAGAAGTTGGCTTTGTATCACGTTCTTATGACTTGCCTTTAACAACATCTCAAGAGCAACTGTTCAACTTAATTGATGAGTTAAATAACGATAATGCAATAGACGGCATTCTTGTTCAACTGCCCTTACCTGCAGGCTTAGATGCCAATTTAATTATTGAGCATATTAATCCATTAAAAGATGTTGATGGCTTTCATCCAAACAATGTGGGTAAATTAGCCTTACGCCAGCCTGGACTTCGTCCTTGTACGCCAAAAGGTATTATAAAATTAATCGCCTCAACTGGCGTAGAACCTCACGGCTTAGAGGCTGTTGTGGTCGGTGCATCAAACATTGTTGGTCGCCCTATGACACTAGAGCTATTACTCGCCGGTTGTACGGTTACCACCACCCATAGATTTACCAAAGACCTAGAAACAAAAGTAAGAAATGCTGATTTATTAGTGGTAGCTGTTGGTAAACCTGAATTTATTCCTGGTGAATGGATAAAAGCAGGCGCTATTGTTATTGATGTGGGTATTAACCGTTTAGAGAACGGCAAGCTAGTGGGTGATGTTGGCTTTACTAAAGCAAAAGAAAATGCGGGTTATATCACGCCAGTACCAGGCGGTGTGGGTCCAATGACGGTTGCTAGCTTAATAGAAAACACCCTTATTGCGTGCGAAGAGTTTCATAGTAAATAGTCTGGTTATTTGTCAATGTAAGCGCTGGTGCATTAATGCGCTGATGACACTGCCTGCATGGACGCAGGTATTGAGTTTTTGTCTAGAAAAAAACTGCCAGTACATCATGTACATAAAAGCCTGCTATTGCAGGCTTTTATCTTTATAATACGCTTGTACTAAGGTAACTCTAGCCTTTACGCCAGGTTGTACCGCCCGCACTATCTTCTAGAATAATATTCAATGCCGCTAGCTTATCGCGTGCGTCATCCGCCATTGCCCAATTTTTATTGGCACGGGCGTCATTACGTTGTTTAATCAAAGCTTCAATTTCTGCCACTTCATCGCTATCGCCATTCCCACCTTGTAAAAAATCTTCCGGTGAATTTTGCGCAACGCCTAATACTGCACCTAATGAAACTAAAATAAAAGCCAGTTTAGAGGCGGCTTCAATATCTGTTGCTTTGATGCGATTGATTTCTTTCGCTAATTCAAATAAAACTGGCATAGCTTCAGGACAATTGAAGTCATCATTCATCGCTTTTTCAAAACGTTGAACATATGCGTTGCCTTTTAACTCGACCTTAATGGGCGTGACGTCACGCAACGCCGTATAAATACGCTCTAAACTTGCACGCGCCTGCGTTAAGTTATCCTGTGAATAATTTAACTGACTACGGTAATGACTCGAGGTTAAAAAGAAACGCACACTTTCTGCATCATAGGCATCAAGCACGCTGCGCAAAGTAAAAAAGTTATTTAAAGATTTTGACATCTTTTCTTTGTTTATTTGCACCATGCCGCCATGCATCCAGTAATTAACGTACGGTGTATCGTGAGCACAACAAGATTGAGCTATTTCGTTTTCATGGTGTGGAAATTGTAAATCTGAGCCACCGCCATGAATATCAAAATGTTCACCTAAATGCTTTAGATTCATAGCGGAACATTCAATATGCCAACCTGGGCGACCTTTACCCCAAGGTGAATCCCAACTTGGCTCATCGGGTTTAGCCATTTTCCACAGCACAAAATCTAATGGGCTACGCTTTGCTTCATCAATATCAACACGAGAACCCGCTTGCAGCATATCTAAATTTTGCAAACTCAATTTGCCATAATTTTTATAAGTACTGACTTCAAACATAACATCACCATTACTGGCAACATAAGCATTTTTTCGCGCTATTAGGCGTTCAACCAAAGCAATGATCTCAACCATATGACCCGTAACCGTTGGGGCAATATCTGGGCGCATAATATTAAGATCATCAAAGTCTTGATACATTTGCTCGGTCATACGTAAGGTTAAGGCTTCACAGCTTTCACCGTTTTCATTAGCACGTTTGATAATTTTATCGTCAACGTCAGTAATATTACGCACATGCGTTAAGTCGTAGTCTAAATACTTTAAGTAACGGGCAATAATATCAAAGGCAACGTAGGTTCTGGCGTGACCGATATGACATCGGTCATAAATAGTAATACCGCAAACATATAAACCTACCTTGTTGGAAGTGATCGGCTTAAAAACTTCTTTTTTCCTGCTTAAGGTATTATAAATCTGCAACATAATGGCGCTTTTTCCTATCTAATATCAATACGTGATTAAATTCACTTATCCCCACAACGGGAATTATCGCAATTGTACCCCAAGTATGGGTATGAATCATTAACTTGGCTCATTTGCAGAGAAATTTTCTGATAAATTTACGATGAATTTTGCCAAGAAATGTTTCTTTTATTGAGTTACAATTTAGCCAGTTAAATTTCCTTTAGATTTATGAGTAAAAAAATGATCACATTTAAAACAAGCTTAGGCGACATTAAAATTGAATTAGATTTTGATAACGCACCTGTTACCGCTAAAAACTTCCAACAATACGCTGAAGACGGCTTTTATAATGGCACAGTTTTTCACCGTGTTATTAAAGGTTTTATGGCGCAAGGCGGTGGTTTCGCATCAGGTATGGACGAAAAAGACAGCCGTGAATCAATTCAAAACGAAGCAAATAATGGTTTAAGCAATACCCGTGGTACTTTAGCTATGGCGCGTACCCAAGACCCACATTCAGCATCAGCACAATTTTTTATTAACTTAGCTGATAACGACTTCCTTAACTTTAAAAGTAAAGATGTGCAAGGCTGGGGTTACTGTGTATTTGCTAAAGTGGTTGAAGGTATGGACATTGTTGACAAAATGACTTTAGTTGATACCGGTCGTTCTGGCTATCATGACGACGTGCCAAAAGAAGAAATACTAATTGAAGAAACTATCGTAGCGTAATACTTAAATACGCACGTTAACGCCATGAGCGATATTTCTCACTTGAGCAATAAATCAGCTTTAACTTATTTTATTGCTGATTTACATCTTGCGCAAAACAGGCCCGATATAACGGCCTGTTTTTTAGCGTTTTTAAAAAACGAAGCACCTAAAGCACAAGTATTATATATTTTAGGCGATTTATTCGAATACTGGATTGGCGACGATGACGATAGCCTTTTTATTCTAGACATATCTCAAGCGATAAAAGCACTATCAGCACTTGGTTGTAAAATTTATTTTATTCATGGTAATCGTGATTTTTTATTAGGTAAACGTTTTGCTAAGCAATCCGGTATGCAACTATTACCCGAGGTCACCTTAATAGACTTATATGGTAAGCCTGTGATTATTATGCACGGTGATACCCTTTGTACTCGCGATGTTAGCTATCAGGCTTTTCGTAAAAAATCACGTAGTTGGTGGTGGCAAGCGATGATCAAAAGCTTACCTTTATTTGTTCGACGAAAAATTGCTAATAATTATCGTGACCAAAGTGCGACAGCCACAGCGATGAAATCACAAGACATTATGGATGTTACGCCCAGCGAAGTTCTTCAGTGTTTAGAGCAATACCAAAGTCAGATTTTGATCCACGGCCATACGCACAGACCTGCGGTACATGAAATAAAAGCCAACAAAAAAGCAGCAAAGCGTATTGTACTGGGTGATTGGTACGAGCAAGGTGCTTGGCTTAAAGTCACGCCTGATAGCATGGAATTAATGGACAGCCCATTTGAGCTAAATAAGTCATAAGCGCTTTTTCTGAGCACATTTTATCAGCCTACTAGTGGTGATTTAAGTAAAAAATCACCCTGTCTAACTCTACTTATTACCCTAAATATCGTCACGCTTGCACCATCGATGCCCATGGAAGTATTAATGCCGTGGCATCATATTTTCACATGAATGTAAGTTATTAGCCTAATGCCGGCACAATGACCTCAATGGCTAATAGCGGCCCTATGATCTTGGCATACCATTCATCTTGAATATAAAAAAGTGCCTGAATTTTCACTCAGGCACTTTCATTCAAGCACTTTCATTCAGGCACTTCATTAATAAAGCTAATAACTACCTAGGGTTGATCACGACTTAGGCATTTGGCTACTTACCCAGTCATTCACTCTTCGCTCTAATATCGCTAATGGCATAGCACCGCCACCAAGCACGGTATCGTGGAAGCCTCGAATGTCAAAACGATCACCGAGTGTTTGTTGAGCATTTTCACGTAAGGCTAATATTTTCAGCATGCCAATTTTATAGGCGGTTGCTTGACCAGGTAGCACTAAATATCGACGCACTTCAGAAACAATAGCTTCTTCAGCAATAGGTGTTTTTTCTTTAAAGTAAGCAATAGCTTGCGCTTCAGTCCAGCCTTTTGCATGTAAACCCGTATCAACCACCAAACGGACGGCGCGCCACATTTCATTCACCAGTCGACCAAAATCAGAAAAGTCATCTTGATAAGCGCCCATCTCTTTCGCTAGCAATTCAGCATATAAACCCCAACCTTCGCTATAGGCAGTAAAGTTAGCTTGCCGACGAAACTGTGGCACTGATGTTAGCTCTTGTGCGATGGAAATTTGCATATGATGGCCCGGATTACCTTCATGGTAAGCCACGCCTTCCATTTCATTTTTTGGCATGGCTGACATATCAGATAAATGCGCATAATAAACCCCTGAACGACTACCGTCTGGCGTACCTGGGTTATAATGTTGAGCCGCGCCATCTTGTTCTCTAAAGGCTTCTACGCGCTTAACCACTAAATCAGCCTTTGGCAACAGGCCAAAGTATTGGGGTAGTTGCTCATTAATAAAACCTAAATAAGCTTCAGTATCACTAATATAACCTTGTCGCCCTTCGTCAGTATTCGGATAAAAAAACTGTTCATCCGTTTTGATATAATTAAAAAACGCGGGTAAGTCGCCTTCAAAACCAACACGGTCTTTAATCGCGATCATCTCATCGGTGATACGCGCGACTTCTTTAACACCAATGTCATAAATTTCATCAGCAGATAATTCAGTGGTTGTTGAAGCGCCAATCATATAATTATAAAATGCTTGACCATTTTTTTGTGATGAAACGCCTGTTGGGTTACTCACTGTGTTGACTATGTCACTTTCAAACCAGGCAATTAACGCTTGGTAACTTGGTAAAAAGGCTTCAAGCAGTTGCTTTTTCGCGTCTGACTCTAAAGTTTTTGCTTGTGCTGCCGTAATTTTTTTAGCGTCAACTAGCGTTTTAATTTTTTTCTGAGCATCTAGCCAAAGTGGCGAATCACTTGCGCTTTTTGCATTTGAAAATGGACGACCCGTAATCAAATTACCTGCCTGTTCAATAACACCTTCGTAAGCAAATTTTGGTGGCCGTGTACCTAACGCAGCATTTTCTTTTGCTCGCAGCAATAATTGACTAATTGCCGTACTAATACCGCCAATACGTTTGATATATGCCTGCATATCGCTTAACTCATCAACACGATGAAAGTTAATTAAAAACTGCGCGGCAAAGGCTTGAATGCCATTGAATTGAGTAAAGATATAATTGTTATTGTTAAACTTTTGACCGGCTTTAGCTTGTTCATACTGATAAAGCCAAATATCGTATGATATTTTAGCCTCGGCGGTTAATTTGTTGTAATCAAAATTAGCACTTAACTCAGCAACCGTTGCCGCTTGCCATGCCAATTGCTTTTGCTCAAAAGCTTCAGTCATATCATTGATTTGATCGTACTGCTCTTTTCGCCCTAAAAACGTCAACATGATTGGGTTGCTTTGCAGCTGCTCTTCATATTTAACCGCAAACCATTCATTTAATCGTTGCGACTCGCTAAGTTTATTTTGTTCAACCGGTTGAATTACCGACACTTCGGTCGGTGCTTGAATGGACTTTTGTGTTGAACTATTAGGTTGGCAGGCAGACAAACAGGCCACAGCTCCAACTAATGCAATTATAGTGCGCATCAATTATTTTCCTTATTATTGTATTTTATATAAATATCATATTCATAGGCAGCGCATTAAAACGCCTGTTAGCAGTCTAGCGAGTTATGGTGAGAATTAAAAATTTTATCCGACATTATTGATCATTGGGTAGGTATAAACCCTACAACCGAAAATATATAATAGGGTAATAGGGTTTTAATTATTCACTGTAATAGATGGGATTTTTCGGTAACGATTGCCTTTAGTCATTATTGAGCAAGTTAAACAGCTAAGGTGGTTTTCGCCACTAAAATGATGGTGCACCGCTATGAAATTTAAAATCATTATCTGGGCTGATGATTAATTGGCTTTCTACCTCAGCAAAGTAAGCAATACGACTATCAACTTTGTCACTTTGTTCTGGGCCTGAGATTTCTTTTGCCAGTGTTAGGTAGTCTTGATAATGTCGCGCTTCAGAACGAAGTAAAGAGATATAAAAGTCGCCCAAGCGTTTATCAACCAATGGCGCCAGCATAGCAAAACGTTCACAAGATCTTGCTTCAATATAAGCTCCAACAATTAATTTGTCGATAAGTGCATCAGGTTCGAAGGTTTTAACGTGCTTTAACATGCCTTTAGCATAGCGACATGGGGTAATACTACGATATTCAACACCGTATTCATCCATAATTTCTAAGACCTGATAAAAATGATGCAGCTCTTCTTTTATTAACAAGACCATTTTATCAATCAAACTTTGCCCATAAGGAGAATTTGCTTTTGGGATCACTGATTTTGTCAGTTTATTTTTAGTTGCTAATGAACGCCAATCACCTTCTCGCTTGTATATTAGGGTTTCAAAAGGTTGTAACCAAGCTAATAATGCATCCCCACTGGCTTTATCAACCACATATTTTCGGATGAAAAACATCGCAGATTGTGCGGCTTTAAGCTCGCATATCAGGTGATCAATTAACAGAATCGATAAGTTTTCTTTTTTCGCCGCTTCATCAAGCCATGCTTGTGGTGTTTCACATTTTAAGAATGACTTGATTGGGGCTAAAAGTTTTTCTGTGGTCACAGGTAAGGTATCTCGCTATAGGCTTAGAAATCATGACTATTTCATCATGAATTTATGAGTGGGAATATTGGTAAATCATGGAGTGAATTTTCTCTCTGTAACAAACCATACAAGGGCTAACTCGCCGCCATTAAGATATGTTATGTGCATACTTCTAGCGTAGAGTAGGTATTTAACGTGACTAAAATATATTGACTAGGCTTGTTTCAACAACTCTGCTTGCGCGTTATTTAGTGTGAACTTTCATATAGTAGTTTCATACCAATAAAGCCGTTTAGCTATTTTGCTGGGCTATAAAATCTAAAGAGTGTTTATTAAACACATCTGGGCTCTCAACATTACAGACATGGCCGCATTGATGAATGGTATGTAATAAACTATTTTTGTGTCGCTTAACCATCTCTTTTACCGGCTCTAGAAACATATGGTCTTCTTTACCCATAATATAAAGAATAGGTATGTCGATTTCCTTCTCTTTGAAGTAGCGCATTAAAGGGTTAACATCCATGGCTAATTTGAACCAACGAATAAATTCTTTCTGGCACAAACGCTTAGCTTCGCGAACAAATAAATGACGAGATTCTTTATGGCGTTTTTTCGGCATCATAATAAAAGCAAATAAACGGTACAACCACATATAGGGTAAGCAATGTTTAAAGGTATTGCCCAAATAAACTAAAATATTACTGCGCACGTTAAAACGTGTAATAGCACCACCTAAAACCATACTTGATACGTACGTTGGTGCAATTTCAGCTATGTTACGAATGATAATAGTGCCTAACGAAATGCCAACAAAATGTGCACAAGCAATATTATTATGATCTAAGACATCAATAATATCTTCAGAGACTTTATTAAAAGAATAATGACTGCCGACAAAGCTTTTGACTAACTGATTTGATTTTCCATGGCCTCGAAGGTCCAACAAGAGCACATTATGCTGTTGTTGGAACGCTCTGATCTGACGAAACCATACCGCAGAACTACCACCAGCTCCATGGACAAAAACCACCCATTCTTTACTTGTTTTATGTGGATAAATAGTATGAAAAAGAATTGGTTTTATCATTACTGCAAGTGACCTGTTATATATACAAATTTAATATCGACGAGTATAACTAATTTAAAAAAAAATCGCTCAAATACCTACTGATGTGATGAGGCATCTGGTCTTAAGTAGGCAATATCGTCTTCATCATCAGCATGAAAGTCGTAACCGCCATCAAAGTCACCATTCAACTCATTGGCAACAGTGATAGGTAGCTCTAATATTTCTTGTATATAAACAGCGATATTTTCTTGCTGGTGAATAATACCCTTGAGTTCAGTAAAATCCAATAAAGCTAGCGCTTGAAGATCACTTTTGGTTAATAGTGATAACTTTTCAGTAAAGCTAAGAATACAAGACTCTATTTTAATCAGCACTCGCTCTTTTTCTGTACTCAAAAGGTAAGTCGTTAACTGTTGATATAAGCTATGGGTAAAGGTCTTTTTATCAGAATCGATCAGTAATAATGCAATAGCGCTGTTAAGAAATCGTTGTAATTCAAATTTCAATACCTCTTCATCACTATCAATGAGTATGGTGCTAGCGCAATAGCTCGCAGCAATAGTTTTATAGACTTGTAAAAGCTTAGCACTTTGATAGCCTTCATTTACTAACGCGGCATGCATAAGGCGAATATCTGAGGTGTCATTAATCGCTAAAGCATAGGAAAAAATAGAAATACTGTCGAAATATGACGCTGATATGGTTTTTAACTGAGCATACTTTGCCCAGCCGGCCCTAAAGCAGTAAACGACACCATGGGTTTTTAGTATCGCCTTTGCTTGCTCAGTATCGTTATCACAAAGTTCTAATAAACCTAAGTTACTCATGCCTAATACAATTTCACAGCCTTTTTTTATTTGATCGGCATAAATTATTGAGAGATTATCAGAGGCTATCCTCAACGACATATCAATTAATTGTTGTTTGGTTTTACGGATAAATTCGGCGGTAAAATAGCCGTCATTTTCACCATCTTTTAATACTAAAAGTAAAAAAGGATGATTTCTTAACTTTGCAATGGTCATTGATGGATCCCAATCAATTAAAGCGGTTGCTATTGGTGAGCTTGGCTTAAGCTTTTGTCTTTATCTCTGCTGGCGCTTGTTTTATGCCAAACAATAAAGAATCTCTCTTGATTATGCTAGGTAAACGACAAACAACGTTAGCCGGGTAAATAGCCCCGAGCCTTTGCAGATAGTTTAAAAAGCTTAAGCTTAAATTTTTCATTGTTTATTAGAGCAACCCAACAATATTTTCAATCTCTAATTGATGGGTTTTTGTTGTCCAAAGCTGAAGTTCAATCTTCAATCTTCAATAGTCAACAGGCTCTAAATACAATATTTATACATTACAGTGGCGCGAACATATCGTCGGTGTCCATTTCAAGGGCTGTAACGCGATGTTTATTGGCATTTTGTTTTAGCGAGTTTTCAATATTCTCAAGTGTACCATTGCTGCTAACTGTCATCACTTCACGATAAGCTTCTTCGCTTAGTGTTTTTATTTTCATTAACAGTTCTTCAAGGCTGCCTGATGTTTGTTCTTCATCTTCTTCTAATTCAGAAAAATCGTGACCGATAAAGGGTAACGATAAATATAAAAGACCAAAATCGTCTTCCACAATAGCTTTTAATACTTCTAATTGTTTTTCTTCATCATCAGAGGAGAGAAATATTTGTGTTAATAAACTGTGTGCTTCTGTTTGCGCACAAAACACATGGTCTTCATCGATATTTTGCCAGTATGAGGGTTCAACGTTTAATAGTTGTTTAATTGAATCTGCATCCATTAACCAGGTGGCAATAGAAGGTATGGTAGCATCATGCTCTCGCACAATTTTAGCTACGGTTAAAATATCCATCTCTGTTAGTACCGCAAGCATTTTCTCATCGCCTTGTTCAGAGGCAATCGCTTCTAGTGAGGTGCCGGCACGTCGACCACTCAGTTGTGCTTGTTCAATAATGTCGCTAGCAAGAATTAATGCATTTTTTGTCAAGGTCATTCCTTAAAACTGATATCTATTGAGTAATGAATAAAATTTTTATTTTGTTCAATGCAAATTTTATAAAATCTATTGTTTATCGCCTTAGTAATTCTCATCATAGTCATTATATTCATCATCTGTGACTTGATCGTCTTCATCTTCTTGCGTTCTTAAAGGTGTCGCATCATAGCGGTTATAAAAATGAATCAATAAAACAGCAATTTTTAGGTCTTGTTCTGCATGCGTCATTATCTCAGTAATACAAGTTCGAGCATCTGTGTGTACTCCAACAAAAGGTTTTACTTCATCCCATGAAGGCTCAGGGGTAAAACAAATTTTTTCTAGGCTTTTACTGTCAATTTTAATTTTAGTTGATATCGCCATCGCTAATTGATCAACCATGCCAGTAAATAATAATGGCATTTGCTTTAATTGTTCGAAGAGCGTCGCGACATAGTTTGATAATAAGTCAGGATTTTCAGGATCAGCTAACGAGGTCATATTCTCTAAATACAGAGAAAAATCATCGGTTAAATAATCAGGAATATTGGTTTCTGATGACATTCTTTATTTCCTAATGGAGAGGCTAATTGAGAAACTCATGTAAAGCTTAATAACTACCTAACTTAAAGCGCTTTGCCAAAAGGAGTCAGCAATTTCTCGAGGATCAGTGATAACGGTATAGTTATTTTTTAAATATAAAGATCGTTTTTTTGGATCCGCAATAACATCATAAGCTTGCTGAATTAATTGAAATTTTTCTTTAGCTTCAACACTATCATTTCTGTCTGGATGATATTTATTAGCGAGTTTTCGATAAGCTTTTTTAATCTCTAAGGTGGTCGATACTCTACTAACACCTAACTGTTCAAAATAATCCATAAACCTTCAATTACCTTTTACTAGACCACATAAAATAACGGTTACCACAATAGCGCCAATTTTACCTTGACAGTTATATTATTAACACCATTATGTTTACTTATTTATTGTTTGATCGTCAGATATTAATGGCTATTAATTTTAACTGATTATTTTTCAGCAGTTTAATCGTTTTTACTAAGCTGCTACTCACCACAGCTTATATTTCAACGCCCGGCTATCTTGATAAACGATTTTCGCAACAACTTACCTGCCTGCTATGGCAATAAAGAGTAACTTTGCTTTGGAATTAATCAATTATCGACGTTTAAATAACTCAATAATAATTCATTTTTACTAATAACTATTCAAAGATAGCGTTAAAAGTCAGCAATTAGCTAAAATAAAGTGGCACTATTTGTTATAATATTTCCTTAACAAGTTAACCTGACGAACTTATTTTTAACAAAAACATAGTGAATACCACAATGAAACAAACTGACGCTGAATCACTAACAAATAAACACCAGGCACTTACTCATAGTGAGCAAAAAACTGTGCTCTCACATGTGCAGCGTGAAGTTGACCATTGGTACCTAAATACCATTATGCTAAAGGGTATTGATGTACCTTTTAAGTATCGTAGAAAAAAACTTTATAAGTCGTTACACAACCAACAGGTCAATATTACCTATTATGCCACTAAAGAAACGGTTGCAGGTTTTGAACTTGAAGTCATGAAGATTGTGCGCATTAAAGTCTGCTAATTAAAGTCTGCTAATTTGTCTAAAAGACAAATTAGCAGACTGATAGATGGCTAAAGAAATATATTTACGTCTAAATATCAAACAAGCCTTGACGAATCCCTCTTCATCTTACATAAATAGCATATCAACAATAAAAAAAATAACGTTGATTTAAAGTCAGGTCGCAGATTTTTACTTATATCTGCAATATTTTGGGCTACAGTACAGAGAGAGGTACATAACATGATCTTAAATCATATCTGGGGGCTTTATACTGCACCTAAAAAAGAATGGCAAACTATTGAGAAGCGTCACGAGAGCTTAACCTATTCTATGGTGCATATTCTCACCATAGCCTTAATTCCCGCCATTTGTGGCTATTATGCTACTGCACACATTGGCTGGGCAATAGGCGCAGGCGATCCGATTCGATTGACTGAATCAAATGCAATCTTTATGTCAATCGCTATGTATATTGGTTTAATTATAGGTGTACTTTCCCTAGCCGTTTTAATTCAATGGATGGCAAAAACCTTTGATTCAACACCAAACTTCACCCAGTCATTAGAACTAGCCGCCTACGCAGCAACACCTTTATTGATGGTTGGTTTAGCTGCGCTATTTCCAGTGCTTTGGTTTGTAACTCTAGCCGGGTTAGCCGCGCTGTGTTACTCGGTATATCTGCTTTATTCAGGTGTACCCATTATGATGAATATACCTGAAGAAAAAGGCTTTATTTATTCAAGCTCTGTTGTAACTTGTGGTCTAGTACTGATTGTGGCACTCATGGCAGCAAGTGCTATCGTTTTTAGTTCTGGCTTAGGCGTTGAATATATTAGCTAACAACACAGAATAAACATCGTCGTGCGTTCACAGCTATGTGATCACGACATACCCTTTTTCTTGAACATAAAAAAACCGCTTAATTAGCGGTTTTTTAATATCAAAGATTTAGTATTTAAAATTTAGGTAATTATTCTGAACCTTCATTATGCATATCAATAATTGAGTCAGCATTTTTATCAGAGGTTTCTTTAGTGTCGTTATTGCGCAAAGCGTCTAATCGGTCTAAATAGCTTTGATCTATGTCCTTAGTGACATATTCGCCATTAAAAACTGAGGTTTCAAATTCAGTAATATCTGGATTTTGTATTGAAACAGCCGCAACCAAATCTTCTAGTGTTTGAAAAATCAGTTTATCTGCACCGATAAGCTCGCAGATATCGTCCAGTTCACGACCATGAGCAATTAACTCATTAGCACTTGGCATGTCAATGCCGTAAACGTTAGGGAAACGAATCTCTGGTGCAGCTGAAGCAAAATACACTTTTTTAGCACCGGCGGCACGAGCCATCTCAATAATTTGTCCTGACGTTGTGCCACGTACGATAGAGTCATCAACTAACAAAACATTTTTGCCCAAAAACTCTGTACCAATGGCATTAAGCTTGCGACGTACTGATTTTTTACGCAGTTCTTGTCCTGGCATAATAAAAGTACGGCCAATATAACGATTTTTAACAAAACCTTGGCGATATGGAATATTAAGGTGACGGGCAATCTCTAATGCGGTATCACAAGAGGTTTCTGGAATAGGAATAACAACGTCAATATCGATGTCGTCCCATTCTTTGGCAATTTTATCACCCAGCTTTTTACCCATTTCAACACGAGAACCGTAAACTGAAATTTTGTCGATAGATGAGTCAGGACGAGCAAAATAGACGTATTCAAAAATACAGGGATGAAATGATGGATTTTCAGCACATTGTTGGCTATGAATTTCACCCGATTCAGTAAAGAATATCGCTTCTCCAGGAGCAACATCACGCACAAACTCAAATTCGTTAGCATCAAGTGCTACCGATTCAGACGCCACCATATATTCAACACCTGATGATGTTTCGCGCTTACCAAATACCAAGGGACGAATACCATTAGGATCACGAAATGCCACCATACCGTAACCAATAATCAAGGCAACCGTAGCATAGGCACCACGTACACGTTTGTGAACATTGCTTACGGCTTTAAAAATATCACTTGGGTCTAATGTATGTTGCTCTGAGTTCTGTAGTTCGTGACCTAAAATATTTAATAATAATTCGGAGTCAGATGTCGTATTGACATGACGACGGGCTTCTCTGTTAAGCCATAACTTTAACTCTTCGGCATTAGTTAAATTGCCGTTATGCGCTAGAGAAATACCAAAAGGTGAGTTGGCATAAAATGGCTGCGCTTCTGATGAACTTGATGTTCCTGCCGTTGGATAACGAATATGACCAATACCCATATTACCTTGCAGACGTAACATATGGCGGGTATGAAAAACATCTTTCACCAAACCGTTACCTTTTCGCAATCTAAAGGTATCATCGTGAATAGTCACGATACCTGCTGCGTCTTGGCCACGATGCTGTAATACCGTTAAGCCATCATATAAAGCTGTAACAACGGGTGTTTTACCAACAATACCAACAATACCACACATGAATTTTTTCTCCGACGAACTAAGTTTAAATACTAAGCTAAAAAACTTGATGATTGTTTGAGATACTCAAAAAACCATTCAACTATTAATGTAAATTCTGGAACTAATTGTGAATTCTGCCACCATGCTCTAGATGACGCGGGCGTAAACGCATCCATAAAAAATAATACCGCAGCTATAATTAATACACCTCTTAACGCCCCGAATACGATACCCAGTACCCTATCGGTACCAGACAAACCGGTTTTGCTAACAAGTTGACCAATGATGTAATTAATAAGCGCACCTAATATTAAGGTGGAGATAAATAAAATGGTAATCGAGGCGGCGTTACGCAGCAGTTGATCAGAAATATTGGTGAGTTGGGTCGACAAGTTAACATAGAAGCTGCTAGCGACAAAAAAGGCGCTGATCCAGACAATTAATGAAACCGCTTCTTTGACAAAGCCACGCACTAAGCTAATTAAAGCTGAAATGCCAATGACAGCCAAAATGGTATAATCTATCCAAACCATAAATCGAATATTCTCATTGATTAGAGGCGCGCATTCTATCAGAAGGCGACTAGGATTTACTATTAATTTTATTATTTAGCTGGATAAAAGCGAGCCACTTTACCTTGCACATTAGTCAACTTTTTCAATGCCGGTAACTGTGCTTCCAAGGATGACTTGATCAATTCAGGTCCAATACACACCTTGGTCAAATTACCATTTTTAGTTTTAATAGGCTTAGTAAAGGCGGTGTAGCCGGCTTTTTGTAATTTACTGAGTAAGTCATCAACATTATTTTGATGACGAAAACTGCCCAATTGAATGACCCACGCCTGTTGAGGTATTGCTTTGCTAGGTGCTTTTTTTATGGTTTCAGTCACCAAAGTTTTTGCTGACGCGACTGCCGGCGCAGCTGAAAAATCAGGCTCTTTGGATAAAGTAGAGACGGTAACACCTTTTTCCTTAAGGGCTTTTGCTGAGTCGATAACACTTTGCTCGTCCAGGGCAAGCTCATCAGAAATAGACTCTACGGGTAAATTAGCCAGTTTTTCTTCTGGAAAGCTTTTTTTGGCTTGCAAAAAGTCTACCTGAGGTGTGCTTGGAATGGCCTCAAAGTTATCTTGGTAAGTTTTTTTGTCACCATCAAGTACATCAGGTAAAAATATGATGGCGATAGCTGCAACAATAATGGTACCCACTAAACGATTTTGAAATGGTGTAGACAAATTAGACTCCAAGCATGGCTAAACTAACAAACGTCTTATTTCAGCAACCGTATAGAAAGATCCGAAAACCAGAATAAGATCAGTTGCTTTTGCATTCTTTTTAGCCATTTTAAATGCCTGAGAGACATTGTCAAAACAATTCACCTTAGCCGGGTCTATTTCTGTAGCTTCAAGGATTTTTTTTGCTTCACAGCCTCTGTTAATATCAAGCGTACCTATATACCAATGCGCAACTTCTGGCAATAGTGGTGCTATGGTGTTGGTGATATCTTTATCTGCCAACATGCCTAGCACAGCATGAACCTTAGGATAGTTTAACTGCTGCAATTGTGCTGCTAAATATCGCGCCGCTTGTGGATTATGACCAACGTCTAAAATAACATCACAATCAAGAGTAAATTTTTCCATTCTCCCCGCGACTTTTGTTTGAGTAATAACCTGATTGATAAAGGCACTATCTAACGATAAACTGAGTTTATCCGCTAAAACACTCAACACCATAATCGCTGTTGCCACGTTGTCTTGGGGTATTTGGCAAGGAGTCAGTGCTGAAAAAACCTGGTGACTACTGCGCCAATGCCAAGTGTTATTATCGCCTTGTTCAACAGTAAATTTTTGCTCGCGAGAATACGCTATAGCACCAATATCGTTAGCGTGAGTGATTAATGAGCTAGGTGGATTAGTATCACCCACTACCACCACTTTATTTGCCCGCATTATGCCCGCTTTTTCGAAACCAATAGCTTCTCGCGTGTTACCCAAAAATGCTTGGTGATCTAAATCAATAGTGGTAATGACGGCAATATCGGCGTCGATCATGTTAGTCGCATCTAAACGTCCACCTAAGCCAACTTCTAGAATAATAACCTCGGGCTGTTCGGCCATTAAAACCAACAAAGCCGCTAATGTAGTGTATTCGTAGTAGGTTAGGCTAATATCGCCACGGGCGCTTTCTATAGTTTCAAAAGCACTCACGAGTGCCTTGTCACTCACTTCACAGCGATTAAGGCGCAAACGCTCATTAAAGCGCTCAATATGAGGTGAAGAGTAAACTGAACAAGTTAAGTTTTGTGCTAAAAATGCATTTTCTAGAAAAGCACAGGTAGTGCCCTTGCCATTAGTGCCAGCAACGGTAATCACCGTTGACCTAGGAAAAGCAATATTAAGATTTTTCGCCACAGCGGTAATACGCTTTAAGCCAAGCTCTATTTCGACTGAGTGAATGCTTTCTAAATAAGAAAGCCATTCAGTAAGATTTTTTCTTTGTGAATGGCTTTGAGTCATTTTTGACATGAGTTTACCGTTAGGCTGCTGGGCTATCTTGTCCCATAAACTTAGCAAGCATTCTTGCTAAAGTACTGCGCATTTCACGGCGGTCAACAATGATGTCAATCGCGCCTTTCTCTTTTAAGAACTCACTGCGCTGAAAACCTTCAGGTAGTTTTTCACGTACCGTTTGTTCAATAACGCGCGGGCCGGCAAAACCAATCAATGCTTTGGGTTCAGCCACGTTAATATCACCTAGCATCGCCAAACTTGCTGAAACACCACCCATAGTTGGATCGGTTAATACTGATATATAAGGTAAACCTTTTTCACTCATTTTTGCTAAAGCTGCACTGGTTTTTGCCATTTGCATTAATGAAAACAATGCTTCTTGCATACGCGCACCGCCACTAGCAGAAAAACAAACAAAAGGTACATTATTTGCTAAACAGTACTCAACACCTTTAACAAAACGAGCGCCAACAACAGACGCCATTGAGCCACCTAAGAAGCCGAATTCAAATGCAGCAACAACAATAGGTTGCCCATGTAATTCACCTCTCATAACCACCAAGGCATCTTTTTCACCGGTACTTTTTTTCGCAGCAGAAAGACGATCTTTATAGCGTTTTGAGTCTTTAAACTTGAGAATATCTTGTGCTTCAAATTCTTCACCTAGCTCGACTCGCTCGCCTTGGTCAAGAAAACCGTCAATGCGTTTACGTGCAGAAATTCGCATGTGATGATCACACTTTGGACAAACCGACATCTGTCGGTCTAACTCAATTTTATATAGAACCGCGTTACAGCTAGTACACTTACTCCAAACACCTTCTGGAATATTTCTTTTTTGTGTCGACTTTGCTTTTGGGAGAATCTTTTCAATCCAGCTCATAATATATTTTTGCCTATACACGAAAGATCTAATAATTGTTTAAAATACAATCACTAAATATAAAATTTTTGCTAATACTATGAATTAAACCATAGAACACCTATATAATTATAGGAAAAACTGGTCTGTTTACTTCTAATATTTGATTATAGTAAAAACAAGGGTCCTGGGTTGCGCTTTGGAATGCCAAACTCCTCAGGGTAATCAACATCAAC
Organism: Colwellia sp. MB02u-9; assembly: GCF_014077085.1. Lineage (NCBI taxonomy): Bacteria > Pseudomonadati > Pseudomonadota > Gammaproteobacteria > Alteromonadales > Colwelliaceae > Colwellia > Colwellia sp. MB02u-9. Next base: position 143,589 of record NZ_JACGVF010000099.1, on the reverse strand, counting down.
AAAGTATAGTCCAGCTGATGGTGCTGTAATACCAGCAACACAACGATTTTTTGCTTCTAATACTTCTTTGAGCCAACTAACGGGTTTTAGTTCCTGACCTACTTTCATCAAACTACCGGCAATATTTCTCACCATATGGTGTAAAAACGCATTACCTTTAACATCAATAATAATAAACTCACCTTGGCGAGAAACATTACAATGATGCAAGGTACGGGTTGGAGAATGTGATTGACAATGCACGGTTCTAAACGACGTAAAATCGTGTTGACCCACCAAATATTGTGCGGCTTGATGCATTAAATTTTCATTAAGTGGAAAATGACAAAAGCTAATACCTGAACTTAAAATCGCTGACCGTAACCGATTGTTATTAATAATATAACGATACCGTCTAGCCGTTGCACTAAAGCGCGCATGAAAGTCATCATTAACCTCTTTCACCCAAGATACCGCAATATCTTTTGGTAGGTTAGTATTAACGCCTAGTGTCCAAGCAACATCTTTACGGACTTTATCAGTTTCAAAATGAATGACCTGATTAGTCGCGTTGACCCCAGTATCGGTTCGGCCTGCACATACTACCTCAATGGGTTCATTTGCTATTTTTGATAAAGCCTTTTCTAATGACTCCTGCACACTAATAACATTCTTTTGTCTTTGCCAACCGTAGTAGTTACTACCATCGTATTCTATGCCTAAAGCGTAACGCATTTTATCCTCCACTGCTAAGATCACGACATTATCTATTATTTTACTGATTATTACCAAGTGACTATTGGCTAATGACCAATAAAATAATGAATTATACTCATTTGATGAATTAAGTGAGCACCTTTTTCATGCAGAAAAATGGATAAATACCAGACATAAAATTTAATCAGTAGTTATTCTATGAACTTCCACTACTTATAAATTTTATAACGCCATAGTTTTTCATTTTAACCATTAAACATGAACAGCTAATTAATCAACTTAGTATTGATTCACTTGGCGCTATATTGAGGGCTTTTGGATGTGCGAAATAGCTCAAGCATATTTTTACTGGGCTTTATCTTCACAGTTGCTCTGCACATTCATATGGTTTATCTATTGGGCCATGATCAGTTTCTAATCAGCTTTAAGGTGAGTGTGTAAACGGCTATATGCCTGTTATTGATCTCATAAGATATTGATATGACGGTAGGACATTAGGAAAAAAATAAGCGGTTACCAAGCATGGCCTTTACCTACACAAAGTCTTGCCTACAGGTATTTAAGCTTAGTCTGAGACGATGAACCTAGGCCTACAATACGCGTGATTCTCGCAAAGTAATTGATGCAATGGCTCTGTCGATAAAAGGATCAAAAAAGGCTGCAAGTTGCAGCCTTTTTACCCAACTTAAAATACTACAGCTTAATTAGTCTTTTAGGTTGTCTAATAATTGCTGTGCATCAAGTTGTTGTTGTGCATCACCCTGTTTAATAACATCGAGTAAAATCACTTCGGCGTTATCGTCATCACCAATCTCAAGATACACCTTAGCCAAATCTAATTTTGCCGCAATACCATTGTCATCATCAATATCGTCTTCGGTGAGGTCACCTGAAAACTCAGGAAATTCACTCAAACCGACATCAATATTCATTTTTTCATAAGGTTCACTTGGCTCACCATCTGATAGACTATTAAATAACAAAGAATCTACAGAAATAAAATCTTTATCGGCAGTTTTGTTATCCACATTATCTTTTGTTGGCGCTATATCTTCCTCAACTGTCTCTAGGTCATCACCTATGTCAAAGTCGTCACCGATGTCAAAATCATCATTACCATTATCACTGGCAGGTTGACTACTTTCTTCTTCAATATTGGCCAATAAGTCATCAAAATCTAAGTTATCAAGCTCTTTCATACCATTAACTTCTTCAGCGTTGCTCTTTGTAGTTTTTTTAGCCGCGCTCGGTGCAGTGTCATCATGACCAGAGAGTAAATCAGCTAAGACATTGCTATCAGTAAAATCTGGTGATAATTCCACCATATCATCACTATCTTTTTCATCATTGAGCAAATTGGCTAAAGTTGATTCGTCGAAGTCGCCAGATGATGCTGGTAAGTCTTCTTCATCAGTAGCGCTGCTAGCTTGCTCTGCCGCTTTATTTTCAGTCTTTTCACTGAGTAAATCACTAGCCAATTCGTTATCAGAATCGCTATCAAATTCTTTATCAAATAATGTAGTATCAAGAATATCATCACCAATATCTAATGGTGCGTCACTCGCTTCAGGCGTTTGGTTGACTTCATCAATCACAGTGTCAATATCGAAATCAAAATCATCTGAAATTTCTTCGTTGTTAGCCGTTAAGTTTTCAGTTTGACTCTTTGTGTCAGTTTGACTATCTGTATTTGTACTTTTTTGCGGCTCAACAACCTCTGTTTCGTCAGTACTCTCATTCGATTGTTCACTAAAGTCTGTACCTAAAAATGATTGTACATATTCATCAGTAAAATTATTAATCAGTGCTATATTTTCATTATCCGATGGCGCTGAAGTAGCAATATCGTCGTTACTGATATTCTCACTTGCTAATGCTGTAGCCAGATTACTTGTTGTTGCAGTTGCATCAGGGTCTGATACTTCACTGCTAGCTTCTTCGCCCGTGTCATTTATTGAATCTAATAAAGCATCAATATCATCAGGGTCTGAGACTTCACCGCTAGCTTCTTCGTCTGTGTCATTTATTGCGTCTAACAAAGCATCAATATCATCAGGGTCTGATACTTCACTGCTAGCTTCTTCGCCCGTGTCATTTATTGAATCTAATAAGGCATCAATATCATCAGGGTCTGAGACTTCACTACTGGCATCTTCACCCGTGTCATTTATTGCGTCTAACAAAGCATCAATATCATCAGGGTCTGATACTTCACTGCTCGCTTCTTCGTCTGTGTCATTTATTGCGTCTAACAAAGCATCAATATCATCAGGGTCTGAGACTTCACTGCTCGCTTCTTCGTCTGTGTCATTTATTGAATCTAATAAAGCATCAATATCATCAGGGTCTGATACTTCACTGCTCGCTTCTTCGCCCGTGTCATTTATTGCGTCTAACAAAGCATCAATATCATCAGGGTCTGATACTTCATTGCTCGCTTCTTCGTCTGTGTCATTTATTGCGTCTAATAAGGCATCAATATCTTCAGGGTCTGATACTTCACTGTTCGCTTCTTCGTCTGTGTCATTTATTGCGTCTAACAAAGCATCAATATCATCAGGGTCTGATACTTCACTTGTCTTCGCGGCTAAGTTATCTTCTTCAACTTTTTGGTCATTGACTGGTAAAGTGTTACTTTGATCATTTATCGAGTCTAGCAGTGCATCAATATCATCGGGGCCTGATAGGTCATTAGTCTCTTCTGCTGCAGTATCTTCAACTTTTGGGTTATTGGCTGCTGACGTATCACTTTGATCATTTATCGAGTCTACCAATGCATCAATATCTTCGGGGGCTGATAGGTCATTAGTCTCTTCTGCTGCAGTATCTTCAACTTTTGGGTTATTGGCTGCTGACGTATCACTTTGATCATTTACCGAGTCTACCGGTGCATCAATATCATCGGGGGCTGATAGGTCATTAGTCTCTTCTGCTGCAGTATCTTCAACTTTTGGGTTATTGGCTGCTAACGTATCACTTTGATCATTTACCGAGTCTACCGGTGCATCAATATCATCGGGGGCTGATAGGTCATTAGTCTCTTCTGCTGCAGTATCTTCCACTTTTTGGTTTTTGGCTGCTGACGAATCAGTTTGATCATTTACCGAGTCTACCGGTGCATCAATATCATCGGGGACTGATACGTCATCAGTCTCTTCTGGTGCAGTATCTTCCGCTTTTTGGTTATTGGCTGCTGACGTATCACTTTGATCATTTACAGAGTCTAGCAGTGCATCAATATCATCGGGGGCTGATACGTCATTAGTCTCTTCTGCTGCAGTGTCTTTCACTTTTTGGTTATTGGCTGCTGACGAATCAGTTTGATCATTTATCGAGTCTTCTAATGTATCAGTGTCATCAGTGCTTGATACTTCACTTGTCGCTTCTGGTGCCGTATTTTCAGGGGCTGATACTTCACTTATATCTTCACTGGCGGTATCCAACAAAGCGTCAACATCTTCTGGCTCGTTCAGGGTTTCAGAGTTGTCACTTGCTGTTGACTCACTTTTCGTACTTTCAGCACTCTCAGCCAATAGACTATCTAATTCACTTTGATCAATTTGGTCTGAATCAAGCTTTGTATTATCGTCCGTACTCGGTTCGTCTTCTAATCCTGCAAACAAGGAGTCTAAGTCGCCTTGGTCTAACTGACCACCTTCTAAGGCTTCACCTTCAACAATGTCATCATCTAAAGAAATAGTTTCCGAGTCATTGTCTAAAGAAATATCTTCGAGCTCGTCTAAATCATCTAAGTCATCGGAAAATAAATCATTATCACCTTCATCATTCTCTGATAAATCCATTGATAATTCATCGTCGAGTGAAAGTTCATCAAGCGCTAATTCATCGTCTACACTTGTAGACTCTGGCTCATTTATCGGTTTGGTTGTCGGCTTAGTTGTCGGTTCAACGATTTTTTCTTTCTTTGTAGGCACAACATTTTCGCTACTAGCTTTACGTCGGTATAAAAAAGCTAAAAATGACAACACTAATATGGCAGGTAAGGTTGCCATTAACACAACAAACCATGTGCTTGACATCAAGCTACCTTCTTCGAGATCAGCTTTTTGTTTTTCTAATAATAAAGCTTGCTCTCTAGCTTCAGCTTTTGCCAGTAAAGCTTGTTGCAGTGAGATCATATCGTCCATCTGCACTTTTATTTCTTTGCTTTTAGCTACTTCGTTCTGCATAACGCCCAGTTGGTCAGTAAAGCTGGTAAGGCGTTGACGTAATGCTTCATTTTCTTTTAGTAGACTTTGTAAGCCATCGATTGAATCTAAAACATCATTCTGAATGGTGGCGAATCTTTGCTGTTGAGAACTGTCTATCGCCTGTAACTGCACATTGATTTCTGATTTAGCATCATCTAAGTCTTTTTTATTCACCGAGGTTTCTTCTGACGGCCGCACTTTGTTAGGGGCTATTTTGAGCACTTTCTTTTGCCAAGCTTTATCATCACTAACTGATTTTTGTTGTGCGCCTTCAGGGTTAATGGCTCTCATTGCTGCAATTGAGGGGATTTTTAAATACTGACCATTGATCATGTGATTTAAATTTTTATCTTTAAAAGAGTCAGGATTATTTTCATACAGTGCTTGCATCACTTGATAAACAGACAAACCCGAGTCTGGCCGCACTTGCAGCGCAATATTCCATAAAGTATCTTTGCCTACAATCGGGCCATAACGGTCATAAGGAAAAGCATCTGTCGATTGTGGGCCACGAATACGTATACCATCGTCAGCAGAAATAGGTAGACTAAAACAGCTAATGCTAATAATAAGTACCTGCCATAGGCACAGGCGTAACAATGTTTGCATTAAAATTTCCTATTTATAATAATTATGCGCCAATACAATGACGGGACCAAGCTATGAGGTTTTAGAGCAAAAATCATTCCAATTCTTAATCATTGCTGCTAGATAATTGGATAAATGCTCGCTAATTTTCACTATATTATCAAATTAACGCGACAATACTTATCTTATCGTTAATTTAATAAAAGTTAAATAATACCAAGTTGTAATATCAGGTTGATTGACTACCTGTTCATTTTTAAGGCTTAAAATGAAAAACTACGGCGTTATAAAGTTTATAAGGTCAATAACTACTGACTAAATTTTATGCCTGGTATTTAGCTATTTTTCCTGATGAAAAGGTCATCACTTATTTAATCAAATCGGTATAGTGACTATAAAAACAAAAAACCCGACGTTTATGATAACGACGGGTTTTCAAGTTTCTTTAGTAAAGCTATTACTTAGCGTTTAATACTCGCTAAGGTGCTCTTTAATTAATAACTCAGCAATTTGAACGCTGTTCGTTGCGGCGCCCTTACGTACGTTATCGGCAACTATCCACATATTAATACCACTGTTGTGGCTAATGTCTTCACGAATACGACCAACAAAAGTTTCATCTTTACCGCTAGCATCAGTAATTTGCGTTGGAAAGTCTTCATCTTTGTGACAAACCACTATACCTGGTGCTTTGCTCAGTAACTCTTTAACTTCTTCAGCAGAAATAGGTGAGTTAGTTTCAATATGTAATGATTCACCGTGACCAAAAAATACCGGTACGCGCACAGCTGTGGGGTTAACCATTACACTGTCATCGCCCAATATTTTCTGAGTTTCCCAAACCATCTTCATTTCTTCTTTGGTATAACCATTTTCAAGAAATACATCAATTTGTGGAATAACATTAAAAGCAATTTGACGAGAGAAATTTTTCGGCTCGACCGGTTTTCCACACAATAAGTCTGCAGTTTGCTTAGCTAACTCGTCCATAGCCGCTTTACCACCACCAGAAACTGACTGATAAGTACAAACATTAACCCGTGAAATACCTACGGCATCGTAGATAGGCTTTAATGCCACCATCATTTGAATGGTTGAACAATTCGGGTTAGCAATAATATTGCGGTTACGGTATTCAGCTAATGCTTGTGGATTAACTTCCGGTACAACTAATGGAATATCAGCGTCATAGCGAAACTCAGAGGTATTATCGATAACAATACAGCCATCATTAGCCGCTATTGGCGCATACTTTGCCGATATTTCACCGCCAGCTGAGAAGAAACCAATTTGTGCTTGGCTCCAATCAAAATTGTCGGCATCTAAAACTTCAATACTTTCACCCTTAAAGTCAATAAATTCACCCGCTGAACGAGCGCTCGCTAATGGGTAAAGCTTATTAATGGGAAAGTCGCGCTGTTCTAGTATTTCAATAATTGTTTTACCAACTAAACCCGTTGCTCCTAGTACGCAAACATCAAATTTCTGTGCCATGTTCCTCTCTCTTTTTATCCAGTTTATTTATTAAAGCCAAGCTGATGTGGCACATCTAAACTCAACGCGTTATTCAAGTTGACAGTTATTGACGAAAACTCCCGGCGAGTCGGGTAAGTTTTACGAATATGGTCAAATCCTTGAATATTAATTTGTTGACGAAAAATTGCATCGTCACGCCTAACATCGTATACCATTTTTACTAGCTGGTTTAACAGTATTTCATCAAATTCTTGTTTAATTTCAATAGTGCCAATTGCCGATATCGGTAAAAAGTCAGTAAGCTGCTTATTTGGCAAAATATCTAGCTGTCGGCATAATGCCTGATAGAGAATTTCTGTGCCACGAGCTTTTCCTTCTAAGCTATAACCAGCAATATGCGCGGTGGTAATGTCACAATACGCGATTAAAGCGGATAATATATTGGGTTCATTTTCCCACACATCTAATACCAGCTTTAACGTATGTCCTTGCTGCTTCATTTTCAATAAAGCAGCATTGTCGATAACTTCACCCCGACAAGCATTAATCAGTATTTGATTAGCTTTAAATTGAGCTAATCGATCGGCATCCAATAAATGATAAGTCGCATTCGGACCGGTGCGAGTTAACGGCACGTGTAGCGAAACCACGTCGCAACTTAACGCTTGCTCAAGGGTAACAAAATTTCGTTTATCCACTGAATTTTCAGCCAGTATAGGGTCACATAAAACATGTTTAATATTTAAAGCTGTTAACTTCTCACTTAACCTTGAGCCGGTATTACCTGCGCCAACAATGCCGACGGTTAACCCTGATAAGGTTATTAAATATCGCTCTGCTAATACGACTAAGGCACTCAGAACATATTCAGCGACAGAGACGGCATTGCAACCCGGTGCAGAACAAAAGTTAACCGCTCGATCGGCTAAATAGTCTTGATCTATATGATCAACGCCAATGGTTGCAGTACCGACAAAACTTAAGGTTTTATTATTTTGCAACAAGGCTTCATTGACTTTAGTGATTGAACGCACTAATAACACATCAGCATCACTGATATCAGTTGCCGACAAATCGCGGCCAGAAAATGCTGTTAACACGCCTAAATCAGCAAAAAAATCCGCCGCAAACGGCATATTTTCATCATAAAAAATATTCATTTAGCGTTTCCAATTCATCAAAAGTCATAAAAGTCATAAAAGTCATAAAAGTATGACGACAGGGTATTACGCCGTTAATGTGACTTTCTTAATGTAACTTTCTTTTTCAATTTTTGTTACTTCAACCGTAATTACCGCCTCTTCAATACCCAAGCGTTCAAGTTGATTGCTAACACTTTCAGTCAGTTTTTTACGTTGTGATAAATCACGCCCTGATAATATTTTTAAATTTACATGGACAAAGACTTGCTCAGCACCCGGCAGATAAAAGTCATTATAAGCACATGCTCGGACTTTAATATTAGCTGCAGTAAATAATTCACTTTGGTTTACACCTTTATAAACAGCGTGCATTAGCTGTTCTACGGGTAAACTTTCGGTAATTTTTGCAGAATACTCAACAATACAATGAGGCATAATAGGCAGACACAATTAATAACAAACAAGATAGCTATTGTAACGAAAATCTAGGCTAAAAAGAATATCGATGGCTAGGTTATTTAGCCAATTTTCTAATACTTTAGGCTTAAGTATATGTTAGCAAGCTATATATGCTGACCTAGATCTAGGTCATTAGCCTAATGTCGAAGTGATGTCGGAGTAGTGTAGGAGTAATGACCTAAATCTATTAATGCTCTGCAGCCTTGGATATCGTTACTTAGCTTTTTTCGCAATCATAAAAGCGAATACCAATCTCACTAATTATCTGATCATTTTTACTGGTTAAAATAACCCACTACTGCGTTATTTATTTAATAATTAGAACAACTAGTTATTAAATAAATGCCTTATATTTGGCCATTTTTCCTGCGTATAAAGTAGACCACCTAATTAATGAAATTGGTATAACTATGCTTCGACATACAAAGATGTACTCATACCTAAAAGTCAGCATGTCTAAGAGCGGTCAGGTGATCGCACCATACCATTGTCCTGAAGATAAAAAGTACTGAATATAAAAAAGCCGCTAAATTAGCGGCTTGATAAACAGTTTGGGTTAAAATCCAATGAACGCGGTTTTATTTATACTTTTGCATAACCAGTGTGGCGTTAGTGCCACCAAAACCAAAGCTGTTTGACATCACTAAGTTCAGCTCCATGTCACGCTTTTCGGTAACTATGTCTAAGCCTTCAGCTTTTTCATCTAAGGTATTGATATTAATAGATGGCGCAACAAAGCTATGTTCCATCATCAATAATGAAAAAATCGCTTCATGAACACCAGCGGCACCCAAAGCATGACCTGTCATGGCTTTAGTGGCACTAATGGCTGGAGAATCATCACCAAATACCGCTTGAATCGCACCAAGCTCTTTAACATCACCTACTGGCGTAGAGGTGCCATGGGTATTTAAATAATCAACTTTCGCGTCAACACCCTGCATGGCTTGTTGCATACAACGAATAGCGCCTTCACCACTTGGTGCCACCATATCAAAGCCGTCTGATGTTGCACCGTAACCAACAATCTCAGCGTAAATATGCGCGCCACGCGCTAAAGCGTGCTCAAGCTCTTCAACAACAACCATACCGCCGCCACCTGAAATAACAAAACCGTCACGGTCTGCATCATAGGTACGTGAAGCTAGCTCAGGTGTATCATTGTATTTAGAAGATAACGCGCCCATGCCGTCAAACATCATCGCTAATGACCAATGAACTTCTTCACCGCCACCGGCAAATACTACATCTTGCTTACCTAATTGAATAAGCTCAGCCGCGTGACCAATACAATGGGCACTGGTAGCACAAGCCGAACTAATTGAATAGTTAACACCTAAAATTTTAAACGGTGTGGCCAAACAGGCAGAAATGGTGCTCGACATGGTTTTTGGTACCGCGTAAGGCCCAACACGTTTAACGCCTTTTTCACGCAATGTGTCTGCTGATTTAACGACGTTTTCTGAAGAAGCACCACCAGAGCCCGCCACAATGCCTGTGCGGAAATTTGAAACTTGATCTGGTGTTAATTTTGAATCTTTAATCGCTTGATCCATGGCTATGTAAGCAAAAGCTGAAGCTTCACCCATAAAGCGTAAGGCTTTACGGTCAATGTGGTCTTTTACTTCAATGTCAGGTTTGCCCCAAACTTGACTACGCAAACCCATTTCAGCAAAACTTTCAGAACGGGTAATACCTGAACGCCCTGTTTTTAACGACGCTAATACTTCTTCTGTATCATTACCAATACTTGATACAATACCTAATCCGGTGATAACTACACGTTTCATATTAATAACCATATTCAATTAAAAAATCTGGGCGTATCATACATACTTTTGCCCCCTATACTGGTCTGTCCAGCGTACACTTGTACACTGAATTTTTTTCATTTTATGACAGTATTTTGTAATACTAGATAAAATAACCTTTTTTCACCTCCAACGGAAGACGTTAATATTGTGATTGTTCAAACAAAAATTACCTTTGAGGGTGACGGTTCACCTTATTCAAGCCAGTTTGAAGATATTTATTTTGATAGCAACCATGGTACTAGCCAAAGTGAATGTATTTTTATTGATGGCAATAATCTTAAAGCAAGACTAGCCCAGTACCCAGAAAAATTTGTCATTGCTGAAACGGGTTTTGGTACAGGATTAAATTTTTTATTAACCCTAGCGGTATTTAACCAAATAAAATTAACCGCTCACCAGCAAAATTCAGCGCCAGCTAAAGTGAGTGCTTTGCACTTTATTAGTGTCGAAAAATATCCCTTATCAAAACAGCAACTGGCACAAGCGTTAGCGATTTTTCCGCAACTTAAAGAATACAGTCAACAACTTATTACACAATACCCTGAACGTTTTGATAAAGATATTACGCTAAGTTTTCTTGAGGGCTCAGTCACACTCCAGCTAATATTTAACGATGCCACACAAGGTTTAACTCAGCTGGGAAACGAGAAAGAAGTGCGTCCGTCCACACAGGTTGACGCTTGGTTCCTTGATGGTTTTTCACCCGCCAAAAACCCTGAAATGTGGCACGAAGCGCTTTTTAAGCAAATCACCCGTTTATCAAACGAGCAAGCAACGTTAGCCACCTTTACGGTATCAGGAGAAGTTAAACGCCAACTTGTTTCTGCCGGTTTTCGGGTTGAAAAACGCCCTGCTATAGGTAAAAAAAATGAAATGCTTAGCGCGGTGTTTCAGCAAAATCCTTTTTCAGGCAAAGGTTATCAGCAACGCCCTATAGTGAATAAACCGCAACATGTCAGTATTATCGGGGGTGGTATAGCGTCAGCATGTGCCGCCTATGCCTTAACAAAAGCTGGGGTTAAAGTAACAGTATATTGCCAAGACTTCAGTGTTGCTCAAGGCGCATCGAGTAATAATATTGCCGCACTATACCCACTTATTCATCAAAAAGCCGATGATATTAGCCTATTTTATCAACAAGCTTTTGAGCAAGCACTCACTTATTATAAAAGTATTAGCGAGCAAGGGTTTCACTTTGATCACGACTGGTGCGGCCTGTTAGAAATATCCTATAAACCCGCTTTAGCATTGCGTCAGCAACATATAGCCGACTCTAGTGTTTGGCCAAAAAGTTTAATTCATAGTGTTGATAAAAACCAAGCTAGCGCATTAGCAGACATAGCCCTTGATCATGGCGGGCTATTCTTCCCTAAAGCGGGCTGGATAGCCCCTGCTCAATTGGTAAAGCAAATATTTAAGGCGGCTGAATTAAGTCATCGCCTGCGTATTGAAACCGGTTGTAAAATTAATGAAATTAGCCAACAAGCTCAAGGAAAATGGTTACTACACAGCGATACCGATAATTATCCAGCCAATGTTATTGTCTATTGTGGTGGCGCCCAAGGCATACCCTTGAACCTGATTGAGCAATTACCCTTAACGTCGGTACGTGGCCAGGTCAGTAATATGACCAGTAATGAAAAAATTGCCAAACTAGCGACCGTTATTTGCCATAAAGGTTATTTAACACCGGCGAATAAAAACCTGCACTGCATCGGGGCAACGTTTCAAAAGCACAGCTTTGATATCGACAACAAAGCCGAAGAAGACCAATTTAATCTTGCTATGCTAGATAAATGCTTACCGGGTTTAACACAATGGCAAAGTACAGATATTTTCAGTAGCAAAGCGCGCTTACGTTGTATGACGCCAGATCACTTGCCTATGGTAGGTGCTATGCCCGACATTGCTGGCCATAAGCAGCAATTCCCGCACTTAAGCAAAGATAAACGTTGGCGCTATAATCAACAAGCACCCGTGATTGAAAATCTATATATGTTAACTGGATTAGGGGCGCGAGGACTTTGTACCGCGCCTTTATTGGCCGATATTTTAACCGCTGATATTTGTGGTACACCCTATCCACTAAATAATGAACAGTTATTTAACCTGGCGCCAAATCGCTTTGTGATTCGAGATATTATTCGTCGTAAGTTCGATTGAGTTTACTGACTTAAATCTCAAAAAAGCAGCTAATTCAATATGAAAGCTGCTTTTTTTTTCAAACTGACAGCAATAAGACTTACGCTGTAAAAGCCGTTTTTAATCCTAGCCAATAATCTTGTACAATTTGGTGATCTTGTGGCGTAAGCTCAGTACGAGCAACTTGTAACTTCTCACTAATATTTATCGCTAACGCTTGCGTTAACACTTGTGACTCATCGCCATATTCACTGCCCGCTAAACTAATAAATCCTCTTAAATAACTCCCGGCAAATAAATCATCGCCGCTGACATCCTGTGTAACTTGTTCATCTAAAAAGTGATATAACGCAGTAAGGTTTTCAAATTGCATACTTAATTCCAAATTCATGTAGACTCGTTTTTCAACTGCGCCTACTTTTAATATATTTAAAGTTTTTTCGGGAGAGCTATTGATTATTGCGGACTAGCAACCGGGTATAATACTTGATCATTATAACCTGTGATAACCGCCAAATAGCCTGACAAAACCATATCGAGTTCGCTGTCACCGGTGTCAGCAATTAAAGGCCTAGCTGCCAGCGCATTCAACTTTGCTTTTGTTGCGATAATAATAATATTTTCTTTACCTATAGCGCGAATAACACGTGGGCTCAATTGTTGATTACCGCGGCCAAATATATGACCTTGACCACCAATTAAGGTAATAAGCAGTTTAACTTTACCTTGTGCATAAGGCTGAATTAACTGCCAAAGCTGAGGTTCAGTTAAATCACTGGCGATTAAGGCTTGCTCGCTTATCGCATCGACGCCCAGTAAAGTATTGTCAAGCGCCAGCTCTTCCATAACAAAAGCCGTGGTAGAGCCTGAGCCAATAATAAATAGCTCGTCATCCATTTTAGCGATAACATCCGCAGCAATATCTTGTAACACCAACTCGTCTGACTCTATACCACCCGATTTAACCGCTTGAATATAACGTAACTCTGATGGTACTTGCATTTCACCAAAACGCTTTGCTTTTACTATGCCTTGGCGAAATAAACTTTCATCAATATCCATAACGTCAGCATCGGTTAAGCTCACTAATTGATTCGTTATCATCAATTCGACCACTCGCCCAGCCGCTTTAGGCGTAATAGCATAAACACCTGAATGAATTTTACAACCCGCAGGAATGCCCAATACCGGAAACTTGTCTTGAACAATATGGCAAACATTACGTGCAGTGCCATCACCGCCAGCAAATAACAGTAAATCAATATCTTTAGTGATTAATGCGCTGACTGCCTGCTCAGTATCAAGCTCTGTGGTATGCCTATTTTCAAGCCTATTTTCAAACCTATGCTCAAGCCCATATACCACTTGGGTGTTAAAACCTAACGCTTTAGCTGTATGCTCGCCCATATCGCCAGCAGCGGTATAAATAATGATATTTTCTTTGTAAGGGAGCAATATTTCTAACGCTAGCGATGCCCTAGTGTTTGACTTTGCCGTCGCGCCAAGCGCAATCGCTTGTTCCGCAATGCCAATACCGTCGCTACCTTTTAATGCCACACTGCCACCAATACCCGCAATAGGATTAATGACTAAGCCTAATTTAAATTGTTTCATTAATTAATCTCATAAATTTTCCGTCCATTTATTTCAAAGACACGTGTTCTGTTGAGGATTTTAATTTTAGGGTCTGTTGATCTTTCAAGTTCATAATTTAACCACTTACATTGGCAGCCATATCATGGAGCACGCCAATGCGAGTGTACTTTCATAGTTTCTTTTTAATTTGTCGTATCTTGTCGCTATACCCCGGTACTGCTTGAGGCGAGCAAATACATTTTCAACTAAATGTCGGTATTTATATAAACACCAATCGATATCGGCATTACCCACTTTAGAGTTTTTCTTCCTCGGAATTACTGGAATAGCATTTTTATCACGTATTTGTTCTCTAAGTGCTTCACTATCATAGCCCCGATCAGCAATGATATAATCCGAATTCGGCAGCATATCTATAAGTGTTGGCGCTGCTTTACTGTCGTGAACTTCACCACCTGTAATGTAAAATTCAATAGGTAAGCCGTAACTATCTACCGCCATATGAATTTTAGTGGTGTTACCCGCAACACTTTTACCTATGCCCTCATCATCCTCTGTTCTAGCGCCAGTACTGTGCTGATGTGCTTTAACAATACTACCATCAATAAACTCCCACTCTAGATCAGGCTCATACCTTAATGCTCTGAAAACCCTGATTAAAACACTCTTCTTTGACCATAAATTAAAGCGCCTGTATATGGTGCTCCAATCACCAAAAGACTCTGGCACATCACGCCAAGGACAACCTGTTCGCATTCGGTATAAAATACCTTCCAAAGTATTTCTGTGTGTGGGCTTGTTATACACTCTATCTTTGAGCATTATAACGCTCAGTTTTGACCAGTGCTCATCGTTAAGCATTGTTCGGGGCATGGTGATCTCGTATTTCTGTTTTTGGAGAAATAATTATACGAGATTGCCTTTTTAGTTCAAAATCTAATCACGAAAGATCAACAGACCTTAATAACATTACTTTCAAAAAAATTATTTTCAAAAACATTCATGGTCCGAAAATTTAAAATGCTCGGAGACTAAAGGCCAAGGCGTTTGATAATAATTTGTTAAAGCGATAATAAATCTTGCTGCATCGTTAGGAAAACCGTATTCAAGATAGGCAAGCACTTGTTGGTACACCTTAGCTTTAAACGCCACTCGGTCAGTTTCGCCGTTACCCAGCAGATTATCACTAGAAACATCAAAGGCTTTTCCTGTAGCGACACATAACGCCCATTCAATCGCCTGCGGTTTAATCTCTACTTGCTCAAATGCTTGTTGTTGGCTTTGATCACGACCATCAGGAATATACCAATAGCCAAAGTCTTCTAATAATCGCCGCGAAGCCCCTGCCAAGCACCAATGAGAAACCTCATGTAAGGCGCTAGCGTAATAGCCATGAGCAAAAATAATCTGATGGTATGAACATTTATCATGAGCAGGTGAATAGAGCGGTTCACCCTCTCCTTTTATTAATCGAGTATTATACTTTTCTTTAAAAGTGTCTTCAAAAATGCAGATTAAATCATTAAAACAATGTTTCATGAAAGCCAAATATATTAGGTAAGTTATTAATTGCTATTACGCCAAGTATGGCATAACTTACTCTAATAAATCAGGTAAGTCATGCCTGCATATCAGCCAAAAAAGCTAAAAAACAAAACAGCTCTAGGCTAGACATAGATAAACTAACGGCATATATTATTGATTGTAAAGTTAATGTAAATATATAATAAAAAACTGGCTTTAAGACGTTAATTATAATTTAATTCACAGCTAGATTTCAAGCGGCCAGTATATATCATCACTACGTTAGTATACATTTTAGCAAGTGAATTTTACAATTATGGTTAGCAATTCGGAGAGTTAATTATGTCAATGGATATGACAAAACTACGTGCGTTTATACTGACTTCAACAGTTGATATAACAGGGGATTCACACTTAACGTTGCTCAACCGCTTTACTGGCTTAATCAAAGCCTGTGATATCAATATTGAGATAGGGAATAAAATTCCTGATAAATCACAATTACTTTCATATCAATTTCTGCTGATCGACTTATTTGGTTATCAAGTAGGAAAAGGTTTACCTACTAACATTACAGCGCTTGCCGCCAATAATACCACCATACTATTCAATGCTACCGACGGAATAACCTGTGAGAAAACTGCCTTACTGTCAAACGTAAAAGGCGTATTTTATACCAAGGATCGACCTGACATCATATTAAAAGGTTTTGATGCTATTATGAAAGAAGAGTCTTGGTTTAAACGCACAACCATGAATAAAGCCATTAATGACTTGTTAAGAAACAATAAAATTCAGCAGACTAAACTTCTTAATGATAACACGGATATGATTTTTCCTACGTTAACCAAGCGAGAAAGAACAATCATCGGCTTAGTTTCTAGAGGCGCTCAAAATAAAGAAATAGCAGATCAGCTCAATATTAGTCCGAATACGGTAAAAACACACCTCTACAGTATTTTTCGAAAAACCAGCTCACGAAATCGTATTGAGCTGATTAGTCGAACACAACGTTATACAGCTACACTTAATTAATAACCTGAGTTATTAAAATACAGACTGTGCCGTTGTCCAATATGTTTACAGGTTTCATCACGGGAGAGAAATAAAAAAGCCAGTAATTATCACTAGCTTTTTTATCCTGTGTGTAACCCGTCCTAAATAAGGTTGACACTTTTACAATAATGAATGGCTGAGTGTGCCCAGTCCTAAAAGTGTTTACACCTTTAGGACTTAAGAATGAAAGAATCAAATACACATCCTTACATTAACTATGTATCAGACATAAACTAAGTATCAGCTCGCCAGACTTTGCGCTTAATTCCTTTCACCACCAATTCCGTAATAGCTTTTTCAATCGCTTGTTGCACACAAACATGCATGGGTTCATTTTCACTAAAACCACCTTCAGCTTCAGCTAAACGCTTAAAGCTGACATAACGGAAAAATCCAGCTCGTACTTCTTGACTCAAGACCTTTTTGTTAGTGGATACCGAGACCAGAACTTGTCCAGTTCGAACATCAACCGCACGTAAATACACAGTGATCTGATCTTCACGATAAAGCTCTGAAGCACCAATACCAAAATATTCCGCACCAAAACCACCCGTTTTAGTATTAGAGTCATAGCTGATAATACCGCCTTCAAGTAGTATTTTAGCTGTGGTCAAAGGAGGTAATTCAATATTTTCTGTGGCTTTACTTGCTTGATTTGCCGCACGGGTAATTTTTCTCTCAGTTAATACATTTTGTAGACCTTCACGCTCTACCGGCAAAAACCAGTCAGAATCACTTAACGCTTGCATCAGAATAGACGTTGCTCCTTGCGTTACCGCAGTAGAAAATGAACTGACATTCGCTTGTGGTTTGTATTGCCCTGTTTGGTCACGATAAGAATATACCGACACAGGTATGGCACCTTTGGGCTTAGGCAGCGACTTTAGTTCTTTAAAGCTTTCAAGTGGCGTCATTTTTGTTGCTAGCGACTGCTCTGGCGGAAATAAGTTACTCGCGGTATCAAGAACACTACAGGCTGACAAGCAACTGACAAGGCTCACGATTATAATTTTTTTCATTTATTCATCCAAACTTCGGTATTTCAATTATGGTTACTTTTCCCGTCAACAAATCAGTAATTTCTATCGTAATAGTGTCACTGTTCGCAGATAAAATATCAATTTGATAGTCACCACTAATAAAGCTGCCGTCTTCATCAATATCTACGTTGGTATTTTCACCTAAGACCGTATCTTTATATTTACTGACAATATCACTGAGGGTTGCGCGCTCTAATGCGTCTGATACTTTTTCTTCAAAGCTTTGTTCACTCCGTGTTGCTGTATGTTTATTTTGCGCTTGTGCTTTGCTTAACAAAAAACCACCGTTTGACGCGCTACCTCCAAAACTGGGATTAATGGGTGTGTAAACTAATTCTGTACTTAACGCATAATTACTTAAGCTAAGATAAACCACCAACACTAAAATTAATTTCTTCATTGTTACTGCCTTTTAATTACCAACCATTGCTACCAACCACTGCTAGCCATATCTATACTTTCTTGGTTATATTGAGTTTTCGCCATAGCATCAATCAAGATAAATATAGCTTGCTCCACTTTCTCTTGAACGGGTGATTGACGACGTCCAAAATAAGTAACATAAATAATGCGACCATTGAGTAATAAGCTAAGTTTAGTACCCGCCATCGGCACAATTTGCTCAATTAATTGCGCATTTATGCCTTGCGTATTTGGTATATCACGCCATAACTGACTAAATTGAAAATAAAAATCATGACCTAAACGACTCTTAGTGTTATCAAGTAATAGGCCACCTATTTCGACTTCTTCGACTTCGTTAGTGGCGTAAGACATAGGAGTAGATAACAAGGAGAGTGTTACGATACAAAAGCAGATATATTTAGACATATCATGAGACATAAAAAGGGGCCTTAAGCCCCTTATTAACTTATAGAATATAAGCAATTATTGCTGCACAATTACTGCCGCATTCCAATCACCTACTTGTGTGATTGAAACAGAACCAGAGTCACTAATAAATGAACCTTCAACAATGTTACCATTACCAAATTGACTTACATTAAAAGCGACATTAGTACCACCAATTAGCATAGTGTCACCCCCTTCGCCAGTGATTAAGTTTTCATTACCTATTTGCTCAATATTAATGTCATGATTACTACCTTCAACTAAAATATCTAATGAGTTCAACTCACCGTTTTGAGCAATATCAATGGTATTAGTATTGCTACTGATCATGGTACTTAGCATAACCACGGCGTCGTTAGCAAAACCTGTTTGCGCGATTCCAATGTCATTTTCGCTTGTAGTCAACTCATTATTGTCAGCTGAAGCCTCTAAAATAACGACGTTTTCATCGCCTGATTGCATCACGTCAATGTCATTGTCGTTACCATTGAAGTTAACCACGTGGCTTTCATTTAAGTTACCCATTTGTACTGATGAGTATTCGTTATTAACACCGATAGCGCCAATATAACTAATGTTACTATCACCTACTTGCAGGTAATTAAACTCATTATCATCACCGATAGCTTCAAAAGTAGCACTGTTATCACTACCGTTTTGCATAATATCTGTTGAGTTAGCTATACCGGCATAAACACCAGATTCAGCAGTATTACGGTCACCTTCTTGATCAATAGAGATTTCATTTTCATCGCCATCAACTGATGCAATAGCCACCTGATTACGATCACCATCTTGTTCAATAGCAAATTCGTTAGCATTACCTTCAACCGCTGAAATATTTATCACATTCCAATAACCATCTTGAGTGACTTCAGCAGCATTGAAGTCACCCACGATGCTTCTAAAATAAGCTTCATGCCATTCGCCGTCTTGTACAATGTCGATATCATTGTTAACCCCGATCATTTCGCTATTAAATGCCCAATGACCACCTTCACCTTGATCTACAGCAACAATATTACCATCGCCTAGCACTTCGTTAATCACACGGTTACCAATACCCAAATAACCAGCACCTAATTGAGTAACTTCGATGCTGTTGTTATTACCTGTAACGTTGTTCTCTGTTTCGTTAATATCACCATTTTGTTCAACGAACAGCACATTATTATTACCGGTATAAGTACCAACAGCTAAGTTATCTGTGCCAACTTGAATAATTTCAGTGATATTGCCTTCACCAATAACAGTAAAGCTGTCACCGTTAAAATCACCTTCTTGAAAAATAGCCGTTTCGTTACCTTCATCAACACCTTCAGCAGAGGTCTGAGATATGACAATGACATTGCCTGAGGCACTTGCCATTAAATCTGATTGAATAATAGTGCTTTCAGTTTCTACTTTCGTTTCTTCGTCAGCAAAAGCGCTTTGGTTTAGTCCAAGTGCCATAAAGACAGCACAAGTAATTAATGATTTATTAAGTTTCAAAATATATCCCTATTTTTGTTTTATATGAGTAAAAATTTAACGCATATATATTATTAATGGATAAGCAGCTTACTTGCCTTATCTGTAGTGGCGTTTCGTATTCCCATAGTAGTTTTTAAAATAATATGAATACTATTATTAAAAAAACCAGTGATTTTATTAAAAACTTTTGCAGTGAGCTTTTAAATTAACAGCTTTATTTGTCTCACTTCACTTAACTGGTTTTATTGGAATAGCGCTATAAATTAGTAAACTTTCAGATTACATCAACAGATAAACCATCAGAAAAAGAACATTTCAGATTTTTGCTTTACTAACCTCAACAATGCCAATAAAAGCTCAGTTCGCTTTATTTCGTTGCGTTAAGAACTCTACGTCGTTTATCAATCAATAAACATCACCCTATTTCATTATTTAAATAAACACTTAAAAAACAACAAAATAAAAATAAAAGGTAGGTATACATTGAATATAAAAATGTTAACAATTAAAAAGCACTAAAAAAGTACTAGTCTTAGCACGCTAATTACAATCAACAAAAAGTAGTAAAAAAGTAGTAAAAATATTTAAAAAAACATCTTTATAGTAATGAGAAAGTCGTGTTTGTTGCAATTTTATAGTCACAACTCTATTTTTATGATTAAAGTAATAAGGTTGCGTAAACCCATAGAAAGTAGAAAAGTTAAAAATAAAGGACTACGGCCTAACGCTTATTTTTGGGCTATAAATAATGTACATACAATACTAAATAAAATATGGAGCAAAACATGAAAGCAAAATTATCGGCTTTAACGTTAGCCTTACTGCCATTATTAGCAAATGCATCAATCGAGCTAAATTCAGTAAAAGACCTTACTTACAAATCAGACTCAGTTATTGTTGTCTATAAGAACAATGCCTCTAAACTTGACCGTCGCGCTGCGCGTAACATTGTGCAGGCTAAAATTTCTGATCTAAACAATGACGAAATTGATGATAAATATCGCAACTTAAATAAAGGGCGAATAGCAAAATTTTCACTAAATAGTAATATGTCAGTGAAAAATGCGCTAAAAGAGTTACGCAAAAACTCAGCAGTTTTATATGCAGAACCTGACTATATTGTCAGCATCACTGGTATTCCAGATGACGCACGATTTGATGAACTTTGGGGCATGCATAACACAGGACAAACAGGCGGCGTAGATGATGCTGATATTGATGCGCCTGAAGCCTGGGATATTTCTACCGGTAGCCGCGATGTAATTGTTGGTGTTATCGATACGGGTGTTGATCATACGCACCCAGATTTAGCAGCAAACATCTGGGTAAACCCTGGCGAAATTGCAGGAGATGGCATCGATAATGATAACAATGGCTTTATTGATGATATTCATGGTATTAACGCTATTACCAATAGTGGTGACCCTATGGATGACAATGGCCATGGTACTCATGTATCGGGCACAATTGGCGCAACAGGTAATGATGGTATAGGGGTTGTTGGTGTTAACCACAATGTCTCTATTATTGGTTGTAAGTTTTTGGATTCGGCAGGCAGTGGTTCAACCTCAGATGCTTTGACATGTCTAGATTATTTTGTTGGCTTAAAGAATAACCATAACGTTGACATCAGTACCTTAAATAACAGTTGGGGTGGTGGTGGTTTTAGCCAAACGTTATATGACGCAATAACGGCAACTTCAGATGCCAATATCTTATTTGTCGCAGCGGCAGGTAATGGCGGCTATGATAATGATGCTAGCCCTAGCTACCCGGCAAGCTATGATCACGACAGCGTTCTTGCCGTTGCAGGAACTAACCATACTGACGCCATGTACACATCATCACAATACGGTTTAACCTCCGTCGATATTGCCGCTCCTGCGCGTAATATACTGTCGACTGTACCTGGTGGCGGCTATTCTTCTTTTACCGGCACGTCAATGGCTACACCACATGTAGCAGGTGCCGCAGCATTAGTATTATCAGTTAACCCTGAGTTATCTGCGGTCGAGTTGAAAGAATTATTAATGAATTCTGGTGATGCTAACCCAGCAACGGAAGGCAAAACCGTTTCGGGTAAACGCTTGAATATACATACCGCTTTACTTGACGCAGATCCATCTCCAGGATTTACGCTTAAAGCGACACCAAATTCGACTACAATTGAAGCTGGCGAAACGGCAACTTATAGTTTTGACATCGGCTCTGTTGCTGAATGGGATGGTGAAGTTAGCTTAACATTAGTTGGCTCACTTGCTGGCGCGATATTGTCAACTGACACCGCGACACCAGGTACAACATTTGAATTGACTGTACCAACCACGAGCGAAACTCAATGGGGTGAGTATGACTTTACGGTAACAGCAACCAGTGACGAACTAGTGAAAACAGCAAACGTTCGCTTAATGGTTAACCCACAAGGTTTAATTGAGTTAACTTACACTAATGATGAAGTTATTAGCATTCCAGATAACGATGCTACCGGCATCACTTCAGTCATTAATGTTGCAGATGAGCTCACGGTATTTGCATCAGATATTTATGTCAATATCACTCACACTTGGATTGGTGACTTAACGGTAATGTTAACCTCTCCTGCAGGTACTTCTGCTGTGTTACACAGTGCATCAGGTGGTAGCGAACAGAACATTGACAAAACCTTTAGCTCTGATGCGTTCAATGGTGAAGTAACAACGGGCGATTGGATATTGAGTGTTGCAGATAATGCAGCGGCGGATACGGGTTCATTAAACAACTGGGCAATTACTATTACAGGTATTGGTGAAGTACTGCCTAGCGCACCAGAAGTTAGCTTTGCTTATGAAGCAGATGGCCTTACAGCTACCTTTACTGACAACAGTACCGACAGGAATAACGATATGGTGAGTTGGAACTGGAGCTTTGGTGATGGTGTAGTATCGAGCGAAAAAAACCCTATTCATACCTTCGCAGAAACAGGCAACTATGATGTTATGCTTACCGTAACAGATGCTGAAGGCTTAAGCAGCAGTGAAACTGTCATTGTTACTGTTTCATCAACCAATATTGAAGCTGCCGTTAAACGAGCATATAAATCTCGTTTAGGTCGCTTACGTGTTGATATTACATGGGAAGGTACTTCCGCTGATATGGTAGATATTTTCCGTAATGGTATTAAAATTGACACAGTTGAAAATATTGGAATTTACCGTGACCGCGAACGTCGTACCACGGAGAGTCAGTTTATTTACCAAATATGCGATGCATCAACAGCATGTTCAAATGAAGTAACAGTAAACTTCTAAGCATTATTGTTTAACCTGCAAAAAGGGCTTCTAAGTAAACTAGAAGCCCTTTTATTTTTCCCTTTAACTAAAAAACTCATCTACTAACATATTGACCCACACTCTCTGATATCATGGCGACAACCGCTATTATAAAAAGCTCAGTTACCCTGCTAGGCAGAGTATCGCCCGTTAAAGCTTAATGTTAGATATAGAGAATGTTAGATATAGAGCATTTCAGGGACAACTAAGCCAGAAAAAGTCCAGTCCGATAGCATCAATTAAACATATTTTTAACGAAAAACGGTGATTGTTACCTCGCAGTTTAAAATCATCATTTAAAATATAGTATTAAAATAACGCCTAATCTTTAGTACTTCTCATATCTAAAATCGGCATATTACTGCTACCTAAAATAGTTGCAGGTAATTTACCATCCCAATTTTGCGCTTCAGTCAGTTTCACAATTAACGGATTATTACCCAATGCTTTCGCTTTAGCCGTGATAGCCTCGGCTTCTGCCAAACCTTTAATTCGAATAGACTCAGCTTCAGCAATCGCGACTAATTTAATACCATCCGCTTTGGCTTTCGCCGTATTTACATCACGCTGTGCTTCAAGGTTCTGTCTGGCTAACTTGTGCTTTTCTGCGTCTGCTAAATTTTTCTCGGTTTGTTTAGTTTCAATTGAGGTTAAATACTTCGCGGGAAGTTGAATATTTTCAATTTGAATATTGTCGACAGTAACCGGAAATTCTTTCATTTCTTCAATGAAGTTAGCTTCAATCGCTTGAATCGCACCCGCTCTGTCTTGAATAAGCTTTTCTGCGTCATATTGTGGAATAACATCTTTTGTCGCTGATCTAAAACGGGGATCTAAAATTCGGTTTTCAAATTGTGACAAGCCGCCATATTGTCTAAATAACTCCAATGCCGCGGCTTTATCAACGGTCCAGTTCACTGATACACTAATAGTCACCGGCATTTGCTCTTTGGTACTTGAGGCCATTTTCTCTTCATTTTTACGGGTGCGCACTTCTATTTCTTCAACGCTATCAATAAAAGGTACTTTAAAATGTAGACCCGGATTTACCTGCTCTTTGGCTTCACTAAAGCGCTTTACAATGCCGATATGACCTTCGTTAACCGTATACACAGATCCAATGCCAGCAACAACAACTGCGGCAACAACGACAAGCGATTTTACTGGGATATTAAATTGTTCTATTTTCATGAGTAAACCTTTTTTATTTTGTATAGAATTTATTATCTGCATTTATTCTTTTATATCGTCACTTTCTTCACTTTCTTCAGCACGGTCAACACCACCTTTAATAATGAAGTAACCCAAAACACCTGATATCAATGAACCAATCACAATGCCTAACCTGTCTTGAAACATAAGGTTAACGCCATTGCCTTGCTCGAAAGCTAAAGAGCCAATAAATAAGCTCATGGTAAAGCCCACACCACATAATATTGCCGCGCCATAAAGCAAACGCCAATTAACCTTAGCGGGCATTTTTGCCCAACCCAACTTTATAGCAATAAAACAAAAACCAAATACCCCAAGTTGCTTGCCAACAACCAAGCCGACAATAATGCCTAAGGGTACAGGTGCCATCACTTGCTCAATACCAACACCCGCAAAGCTTATTCCCGCATTGGCAAAAGCAAATACCGGTAAGATAATAAAGGCAACTAGCGAATGCAAATTATACTCTAAAGACTTAAGCGGCGATGGCTCATTTTCTTTACCTTTAATAGGAATAAAGAAAGCTAACACAACACCGGCTAATGTCGCATGTACACCTGACTTTAATACCGCTATCCAAAGTACAACACCTAAGAAAATATAAGGTGCGGTATTGGTGACGCCACGTTTATTCATCGTAAATAAAATAGCAATAATACTGGCGGCAACAACTAAGGATAATAATGAAAGTTGATCAGTATAGAATAAAGCAATAACGATAATCGCGCCTAAATCGTCAAATATGGCTAACGAGGTTAAAAACACTTTGAGTTGTAACGGTACCTTACTACCGATAATTGACAAAATGCCTAAGGCAAAAGCAATATCAGTAGCGGTTGGAATTGCCCAACCATTAATCGCATCTGGATCATTATAATTAAAGGCGACATAGCATAAAGCGGGTATCAACATTCCGCCTAAAGCACCTATGGCCGGCAATGTCACTTGTCCTGGTTGTGATAAATCTCCTTCTATAAATTCTCGTTTAAGCTCTAAACCCACAAGAAAGAAGAACAACGCCATTAGGCCGTCATTTATCCACAATAATAGTGGCTTAGCTATTTCAAAACTGCCAACGGCCACTTGAACTGGAATGCTCAACAGCATGTCGTAGTAGACCATAAACGGCGAATTGGCGATAATCATCGCCGCAACTGCAGCTAACATTAATATAATGCCACTGGCAGCTTCAAGCTTTAAGAAATCATTAACACTTTTAATAATCATTTGTTCTCATCAATTAATTGTCGACATGACATAATATGTCACATGGCGGGTTTTTACAAATTTGTTAACCTGTTAATTTGTAATAGTTTTAATTTACATCGGTAGCAATTAATGACAATAATTCGGAAAGATGCAAGAATATCGAAAATAATTCATCTTTATAGTCAGTTCGCTGGTAATATTGGATTTAATAAGTGTAATATGTAAATTGATAAAAATAAAACCAAGTAAATGTTCTCCCAAAGGCTAATTGTATAAATGAAAAAACTTGATGATATAGATTTACGTATTCTCACCTTGCTTTATAAAGACGCTGATATTACCAACAAAGAGTTAGCATCACAGATAGGTATAGCGCCCTCAACTTGTTTAGAGCGTGTTAAACGCATGAAAAATAATGGCGTAATCAATAACGCTTTTATTGATATCAACTTCAAAAGTATTGGCGGCAACATTGAAGCGATAGCGGCAATAAAGTTACAACCGTATTCAGAGTTAATTGTGAATAAACTGAGAGATGATCTACTTAAGCTACCTGAAATTGTCAGCTTATATCACATGGGCGGAAGCTATGATTATTTTATTCATATGTCGGTAAAAGATAGTGAACACTTACGTCAATTTGTCTTCAATGCCATTACTTCTCGCGAAGAAGTCACCACAGTAGAAACTTCTCTTATTTTTGAGCATAGTCGCAGTGGCGTATTACCTATTTTTGATGATGAGTAATGCATCCTGTAAATATATCCTCACGTGCATCCATGCACTCGCGACATTGCCTAAATATAACCTACAAATATGTAGGTACTTAGTTTTTGTCGGGAACAAAAAAACTGCCCCTACTTCCTGTACATAAAAATCCCGCAACATAGTGCGGGATTTTAGTGTTGAGTTATATTCGAGTTATCTTAGCTTTTAAGATCATCGAAGAAATTTTTCACACCGTCGAAAAAACCAGTTTCTTTCGGGCTATGCTTGCTGGTGCTTTTACCCATTTTTTCTTCTAACTGGCGAAGTAAGTCGGCTTGATCGCCCGATAAACTTACCGGCGTTTCAATGACAACCTTACACATTAAGTCGCCAATTGAGTGGCTGCGTACTGACTTGACACCTTTGCCACGCAAACGGAACATTTTGCCTGTTTGGGTTTCTTTCGGTATTTTCAGCTTAACTTTACCTTCAAGCGTTGGTACTTCAATGTCGCCACCTAAAGCAGCCGTTGTAAAGCTGATCGGTACTTCACAAAATAAGTGATTTTCATCACGAACAAATATCTTGTGGTCTCGAACATTCGCTTGCACATATAAGTCACCTGCGGGTGCGCCATGTTCACCGGCTTCACCTTCACCTGACAAACGAATTCTATCGCCGGTATCAACACCCGGTGGAATTTTAACAGATAGAGTTTTTTCTTTTTCAACGCGGCCTTGACCACGACATGAAGTACAAGGGTCGGTAATAACCTTACCTTTACCAGAACAGGTTGGACAGGTTTGTTGCACCGCAAATAGGCCCTGACGCATTTGTACTTGACCATGACCATGACACGTTGAACACGTTTTCGCACTGGTGCCTTTTTTAGCGCCACTACCATCACAAGGATCACAACTAACAAATGTAGGCACTTTAATTTCTAAAGTCTTACCTTTAACCGCTTCTTCGAGGCTAAGGTCAAGGTTATAGCGTAAATCTGAGCCACGACGCTGGCGAGATTGACCACCACGACCGCGACCACCGCCACCAAAAATGTCGCCAAAAATATCACCGAAGGCATCACCGAAATCTTGTTCGCCGCCAAAACCGCCGCCGCCATGTCCGCCTTGTTCAAACGCCGCGTGGCCGTATTGATCATAGGCCGCACGCTTTTGATCATCGTTTAATATTTCATAAGCTTCTTTAACTTCTTTAAACTGTTCTTCTTTTGATTTATCACCTTGTGTTCTATCTGGGTGATATTTCATTGCTAAACGTTTGTAAGCTTTTTTGATATCGCGCTCAGCTGCATCTTTAGACACTTCAAGCACTTCATAATAATCGCGTTTTGACATAGGTTTGATTTCTTTACTTCTATTTATGGATACTAATTTGTTTAACTTCTTTCTTAGACGCTGTAGCGTTCACTTTAACACCTTAAAAATCTAAGCAAATTAACATCAGGTAATAATTAATTTTTCGTTGTTACTTTACATAATAAAGCGCCGATAACTATCAGCGCTTTAATTTATGTTAACTAAACCACAAAGTTTAATTGTTTTTTGTTGTCATCGTATCCTGCTAGAACAAGGTGAACACGCCAAGCATACAATGTATGTGGGCATGTCCGCGCTGCTATTGAGCAATACAGTGGCAACCTGACAATTAACTACTTGTCGTCTTTAACTTCTTCAAATTCAGCGTCAACTACATCGTCGCCGCCTGATGAATCAGCTTCAGGAGCTTCACCTTCAGGTGCGCCACTTTGTGCTTGAGCTTTAGCTTGAGCAATTTCCATTAACTTAGCTGAAGCTTCGACAACCACTTGAGTTTTGGCATCAATTTCTTCTTTACTATCGCCTTTAATGGCAACGTTAAGTTCATCTAATGCTGTTTCAAGTTTCTCTTTGTCTTCGCTTGGTAAATCGTCGCCTGCTTCTTCAATTTGCTTACGTGTTGCGTGAACCATGCCATCAGCTTGGTTACGAGCTTGTACAAGCTCTTCAAATTTCGCATCTTCGTCAGCATTTGCTTCTGCGTCACGTACCATTTGCTCTACTTCTTCATCTGATAAACCAGAAGAAGCTTTAATGGTGATTTTTTGCTCTTTACCGGTATTCTTATCTTTCGCCGTTACGTGCAAGATACCATCAGCATCTAAATCGAAAGTTACTTCAATTTGTGGTGTGCCACGTGGTGCAGCGTCAATACCTTCAAGGTTAAATTGACCAAGAGATTTGTTTGCTGAAGCTTGCTTACGCTCGCCTTGCACAACATGCACTGTTACTGCCGCTTGGTTATCGTCTGCGGTAGAGAATGTTTGAGATTGCTTAGTTGGGATAGTGGTGTTTTTCTCGATAACTTTCGTCATCACGCCGCCCATAGTCTCAATACCTAATGATAATGGCGTAACGTCTAATAATAATACGTCAGTTACATCACCAGAAAGTACACCCGCTTGAATCGCAGCGCCTGCAGCTACAGCTTCATCAGGGTTAACATCTTTACGAGGTTCTTTACCAAAGAATTCAGTTACAACTTTTTGTACCATAGGCATACGTGTTTGACCACCTACCATGATAACGTCGTTAATGTCGCTAATTGAAAGGTCAGCATCTTTAAGTGCTTGCTTAAGCGGACCTAAAGTGGCTTTAACCATGTCTTCAACTAAAGACTCTAATTTAGCACGAGTAACTTTGATGTTCATGTGCTTAGGGCCTGAACCGTCAGCAGTGATGTACGGTAAGTTAACATCGGTTTGTTGTGCTGAAGAAAGCTCACATTTTGCTTTTTCTGCCGCTTCTTTCAAACGCTGCATAGCAAGAGGATCAGTAGTTAAATCCATGCCTTGATCTTTCTTGAATTCAGCTACTAGATAGTTGATTAAACGGTTATCAAAATCTTCACCACCTAAGTGAGTGTCGCCGTTAGTCGCTAGTACTTCAAACGTGTGCTCGCCTTCAACTTCATCAATTTCGATGATAGAGATATCAAATGTACCACCACCTAAATCGTATACTGCAACAACTTTGTCGCCTTCTTGCTTGTCCATGCCGTAAGCAAGGGCAGCAGCAGTTGGCTCGTTGATGATACGTTTAACTTCAAGACCCGCAATACGACCCGCATCTTTAGTTGCTTGACGTTGTGCATCGTTAAAGTAAGCAGGAACTGTAATAACGGCTTCAGTTACTTTTTCGCCTAAATAGTCTTCTGCTGTTTTTTTCATTTTTGCTAAAACTTCAGCAGAAACTTGTGGTGGAGCGATGTTTTTATCACGCGCCGTTACCCAAGCATCACCGTTGTCGGCTTTAACAATACCAAATGGCATAATTTTTATATCGCGTTGAACTTCTTCATCTTCAAAACGACGACCAATTAAACGCTTAATGGCGAACAATGTGTTTTTAGGGTTTGTTACTGACTGACGTTTAGCAGGTTGACCCACTAACGTTTCGCCTTCTTCTGTGTAAGCTATGATTGAA
Organism: Colwellia sp. MB02u-9; assembly: GCF_014077085.1. NCBI lineage: Bacteria > Pseudomonadati > Pseudomonadota > Gammaproteobacteria > Alteromonadales > Colwelliaceae > Colwellia > Colwellia sp. MB02u-9. Next base: position 113,598 of record NZ_JACGVF010000099.1, on the reverse strand, counting down.
GGCGTTGTACGATCGCCTTCTGCATTTTCAATTACACGTGCTTTACCGCCATCTAGAACAGCAACACAAGAGTTTGTTGTCCCTAGGTCAATACCAATTATTTTGCCCATCTTGAGGATCTCCGAATACTTATTACGTTAAAAATAAAGATTAAATCTTTCGATGAACAGTAAGTGGGGACAAGAAAAAGTTTTTTCAACTATTTTTGTTGAAATAAGTAAAAAATATCCGTTTTTATTTGCTCTGCTTTTTATTAATAACAATTAAGCATTTGTGGTCTATACCATTACTAGTAAAGAGCTACACAATGATTATGCAAAAATATAGTTTAGAAAGCCTATAGTTTGTAAAACATAGCAAGAACATGACAAGAAAATAGTGATTAATTAAATACTCGTCAGTTAATGGTATTAACCATAATTTTGCTTTGTTGATTGGCATTTATCTGAAGACGGTTAAATTTCATTTAACTTGATGGACTGAAGTCCACCCTACAAGTGTCATGTTGTGTTGTGATTTTTGTAGGTCGGACTTTAGTCTGACAACCGTTAATCTGGCAATTAATCTGATGGGTTAACAAACATCTATTACGGGTATTATTTTTTCGGTGTTTATGCTGAAGACGGTTAAATTTCATTTAACTTGACGGACTGAAGTCCATCCTACAAGTGTCTACGGGTGTCATGTGCCGTTGGGATTTTTGTAGGTCGGACTTTAGTCTGACAACTGCTTAGCGGGAAATTAACGTGATGGGGTTAACAAACATCTATCGCGGGTATTATTTTTTTGGTGTTTATCTAAAGACGGTTAAATTTCATTTAACTTGACGGACTGAAGTCCACCCTACAAGTGCCTACAGGTGATAATATGAATTTGGCTAGCTGTTAGTGCGACTTTGCGCGGGTGATAATATGACTTTGGGCCAATTTTTTGTACCTAAAAAAGATCAAATCTTGCATATAGAAAAGCCAAACATTTGTCTGGCTTTTCTTGTCGTGCAAAATTACCGAATAATAAAAATTATGCGGTGGTATCTACACTCGGCTTAGCTTTTGACACCATCACCATCGCAGGGCGAATTAAACGACCGTTTAACTCATAACCTTTTTGCATAACCGCGATAACGGTATTAGGCGCAACACCTTCAACTTCTTGCATTGACATCGCTTGATGCAATTCAGGATTAAATGGTTGATCTTGTGGATCAATCGCTTGAATCGCAAATTTCTCTAACGAAGCTAATAAACCTTGATAAGTTAACTCAATACCTTCGATGATAGCCGTATTACTTTCGTCGTCTTTATCAATATTTTGTAATGCTCGCTCTAGGTTGTCTACTGTTGTTAACATTTCAGCAGCAAACTTTTCTAAAGCAAACTTACGTGCTTTTTCAACGTCTTGTGACGCACGGCGACGAACATTGTCAACTTCTGCTTTCGCACGAATGACTGAATCTTTTTGATCGGCAACCGTCGATTTAGCTGTAGCTAATGCTAATTCAAGTTCGTTTATTTTTTCTTGCTCAGCACTGATATTTTCGACTGCAGCGTCAAGTTGAACTTCAACTTGCTCTTCTGCATCCTCAACAATTTCAGCGGCTAATGCGTCTGCTGAAATTTCTTCAGCACTTTTATTCTCTGTTGACTCGTTGGCCATGAAAAACTCCAAAGTAGATCTTAAATTTCAAAATAGATAAAACATAATAACGCTAATTATGGGGGTTTGTTTTTATGATTCAAGCACAAAAGTAAATCATTTAAAAAAAAGTCAACTTTACAAGCGAGCAAAATAGCGCGAAACTGCTGATAGTCCTTAATTATATTACATATTTATAAGCACCGTATGAGTAATTTATACCGCACTATTGGCTTAATTGGTAAACCTAACCATGAAGGTGCCAGTTCAACCATAGCAGCTTTACATCAATATTTGTCGCAGCAAGGCTATCAAGTGCTGGTAGAAAACTCTGTGGCCCAAACCGTTAATATTGAAAATGTTGTCATGGCGTCACTTACCCGTATTGGCGAGCAGGCCGATCTGGCTATTGTTATTGGTGGTGACGGCTATATGTTAGGGGCGGCTAGAGTTTTAGCTTGTTACAATGTGGGTGTTATTGGGGTTAACCGTGGCAATTTAGGTTTTCTTACCGATTTATCTCCTGATGATTTAATCACCCCGCTTGAAGCTATTTTAAAAGGTGAATCTCGCGCTGAACAACGCTTTATCATCGAAGCTGAAGTTTATCGCCACGGCAAACTTAAAAGCTCAAACAGTGCGGTGAACGAAGCTGTACTTCATGCAGGTAAAGTCGCCAGCATGATCGAATTTGAAGTTTACATCGATGGCAGCTTTATGTTTAGCCAACGCTCTGATGGTTTAATTGTTTCAACGCCTACCGGCTCAACTGCGTATTCTATGTCAGCGGGTGGCCCGATATTAACCCCCAATTTAAATGCCCTTTCCTTGGTGCCTATGTTTCCTCATACGTTAACCAGTCGACCTATTGTGGTTGACGGTAACAGTGAAATAAAACTAAAACTGGCCAATGAAAACTATGAAAACTTGCAAGTTAGCTGCGATGGCCATGTAATTTTAGCTGTTATGCCAGGTGATGAAGTGATCATCAAAAAAAGTGAATTTACCCTGCGCCTAATACACCCACTTGATCATAACTACTTTAATGTACTAAGAAATAAATTAGGTTGGGGTCATAAACTCTACTAATATTTCTTAAATCTGCGATGAGTAGAATGTCGAAATATAAATAAAATTGCGAACATAGCTTGAATAAAAACCAGATACTGTATAAATTAACAGTATCTGGTTTTTTATTTACCATTTCAATTGGTATTAACACTTTATCCAATATAACGTTGCGATAAAGGCAGTGAGGCGACTATGTTATTGCAGCTCAACATTCAAAATTTTGCCATTGTGCGTTCACTCGACATTGATTGGCAGCAAGGCATGACTACCATTACCGGCGAAACCGGTGCAGGTAAGTCTATTGCGATTGACGCCTTAGGGCTTTGCTTAGGTGATAGGGCGGTAACCAACGTCGTTAGACCTAATTGCGCGAAAGCCGAATTAGCCGCTACCTTTGATACCAGTAATAACAAACGAGCAAAAAAATGGCTAAAAAATAATGATATGCTGCTCGAAAATGAATGTATTCTGCGTCGGGTTATTTCTGCTGAAGGCCGATCCAAAGCCTATATTAATGGTAGCCAAGTACCTTTAACGCAACTAAAAGAAATTGGACAACTACTGATTAACATCCACAGTCAGCATAACCATCAACTACTGGTTAAACCCGCTGAACAACGCAATATTCTTGACGCTTATGCCAGCCACCAGCACTTGTTAGATGAAGTTAAATATTATTACCATCAATGGCGTGAACTTAGCCAAGAAGCCAAACTGTTGCAAGAAAGCAAACTACAACGTGAAGCCAAACAGCAGTTATTACAGTACCAAGTAAACGAATTAGATGAATTTTCATTACAACTTGATGAATTTGAAAGCTTGGAAATTGACTATAACCGCCAAAGTAATGGTCAACATATCCTCAATGAAACCTTAATTGCTGTACAACAATTATCCGAAGATGAACAATTTAACGTCGTCGATGGCCTAAGACACAGTACCGAGCAAATTACCGCTTTAGGTAACTATGACCCAACATTAAAAGCCATAGCAGAACAACTTAACGAAGCCTTAATTCAAGTTGAAGACGCTAGCCAAGAAATTAAGCATTATTACGAAAGTTTAGAACTTGACCCACAAGCTTATACTTTAATAGAAGAGCGTTATTCAACCGCTGTGCTGTTAGCGAAAAAACATCAAGTACCGACAGGCTCATTAGCAAACTTTCATCAACAGCTGTTACAAGAGCTACAATTATTTAGCTCTGATGAAACACGTTTAAACCAAATTAACGATGATATAGAGGCCGCAAAACAAAAATATCAACACGCTGCACTGATTTTGTCTGACTCAAGAAAAAAAGCAGCCACTAAGTTAAGTAAAATGATCACCAAAAGCATGGCTGAACTTAACATGCCGTATGGCAAATTTTTAATCGATATTTGCCAAGATAAAAGCGAAAACTTATCGATTAACGGTAATGACAGCGTGAGTTATCTAGCGAGTTTAAACCCAGGGCAAGCGTTAGAAGCGATGAATAAAGTTGCCTCAGGCGGCGAACTTTCTCGTATCAGCTTAGCGATGCAAGTTATTCTGGCTGATAAAATTATTACCCCTACCTTAATATTTGATGAAGTGGATGTGGGTATTAGTGGCCCAACTGCCGCTATGGTAGGTAGCAAGTTGAAACAACTAGCAAAAAACACTCAGGTTATTTGTGTAACTCACTTACCGCAAGTGGCCAGTAAGGGGCATCAACAATTATTTGTCGCTAAATTAACTGATGGTGAACATACAGAAACCACAGTAACTGAACTTTCTAGCAATGGCCGCGTCCAAGAAATTGCTCGCTTACTAGCTGGTGATAAAATTACCGAAAATAGCCTAGCTAACGCGCAAGAATTACTGGCTGGATAAAGCAAAGATCAACAGACGGGTAAAATAAACTAAAAATTATTTTGTATCTGTTAGCCCGCTTCGCTATTATCCCCATTCAAACTATAAAGGATAATTATAATTAACATGTTTTTTCGAGTATTAGCTATTGTAATCGCCTTGTCTGTTTCTGCCTGTTCTAGCTGGGTTTATCGTATAGATATTCCACAAGGAAACTATCTAGAGCAAAAAGATATCGACAAACTTCAAATTGGTATGACAAAAGAACAAGTTAAGTTTGTATTAGGTAGCCCTGTTGTTGAAGGCGCGTTTAATAAAGATATTTGGCATTATGTTTATAGTTTCAAATCAGGTCGAAGCGACGAATTTAACGCAAAAAAACAATTTACCATTACCTTTGATAACAACAAGGTTGTTAATGCTGAAGGTGATTTTGAATTACCGGAAAGCTATAACGTGCCTATGGTTAACTAGGGTTTAGTTAACTAGCGATTAGTTGTTTTTTGAACATCATCACTCTTTCACATTGGCGTCCAAGAATGTACTGATGCAGTTCCTAGCCATTAATGACTTTAATGGCTAGGAACTGCCATGTGAGCTTGATATAAGGTTCATCCTGAAGATAAAGCATGTCTATTGTAGGACATGCTTTTTTATGGCTAAATTTTTAATAAATTTCCTAGTTAAGTCAGGCTAAGTCATACTAAATCATATATCAAAATAGTAAATTAACTCTCGCCAGTATTACCTCGGCGTGACTAAACCCGACCGCCAGTAATTTTATTAGCTCGGCCTTCTTCTTTAGCTTTTTCTGCTCTGCGTTTACGCACTTCTTTCGGGTCAGCAAGCAGTGGACGGTAAATTTCAATACGATCTAAGTCTTTCACCTTATCGGTTAATTTAGCTAAGCGATTCCAAATACCAACATTATTAACGGCTAAATCTATTTCAGGAAACTCTTCAACTATGCCAGAAGCTAAAATGGCTTGCTCTAATGTAGTGTTAGGCTCAACAGTACAGCTAATAATCTCTTGTCGTGTTGGTGTGCCATAAACCACCTCAATCTCGAGTGGGGCTTGCACATTAATTTCTTCACTCATAACCTATTCGCTCATGTTAATGTAAACTCTATTAATACACAGCTGATACCACTAACCGTATACTTCTTTTGCTCGCTGAGTAAACGCTTGCACCATATTATTGGCTAAATTATTAAATACTCGACCAAAAGCCAAATCAAACATTTTATTAGAAAATTCATAATCCAAGGTCAATTCAATTTTACAGGCATCATCAGATAAGGCTTTTAATTGCCAACCACCCACAAGAGACTTAAAAGGCCCATCAACTAAACTCATTTTAACTTCTTGGTTACTAATGAGCACATTCTGCGTGGTGAACCATTTTTTCAGACCACCTTTAGACACTAATATCGCGGCGGTCATACTATGTTCGTCTTGGGCAACTATTTTACTATCACTACAATTAGGTAAAAACTTTGGGTAGGCAAGCACATCATTAATTAAATAATACATGTCTTCTACACTGTGCATCACTAATGCACTACGGCTTATGTTTGGCATTCACCCTCCAATTCTCAAGGGCGCTATCATAGCAAATGTCTTTTAAAAACGCATTAAAGTGAAAAATGATAAATAAGCCATTTAAATAACAGCAATACTCCGTATAATGTTGATGATTGCTATTTTTGGTAGCAAACAAAATGGAAATATAATGGCAAAGAAAAAGAAATCAAGCAGCAATACTATTGCTCTAAATAAAAAAGCACGTCATAACTATACCCTCACTGATAAGTTTGAAGGCGGAATGAGCTTACAGGGCTGGGAAATTAAAAGTATACGCAGCGGTAAGGTAAATATATCTGACTGTTACGTACACATAAAAAATGGTGAGGCCTATTTACTTGGCGCTGAAATAATGCCGCTTAACGCCGCTTCTAGTCACGTGGTTTGTGATCCTAATCGTGACCGAAAATTACTCTTAAACCGTCGAGAGCTAGAGAAAATTATTGCCGCTGTAGAGCGCGATGGTTATTCCTTAATCGCCACTGCAATGTATTGGAAAGCTTGTTGGGTTAAATTAGAGTTTTATTTGGGCAAAGGTAAAAAAGACCACGATAAACGTGCTGACATTAAAGACCGAGAATGGGCAGTAGATAAAGGCCGTTTAATGAAAAATAGAAACTTAGACAGATAATTGATTAAAAAATATCACGTTGTCTATTTAAGCCAAGCGTTGTATAATGCGCTGCATAGACTTATATAGTCTATAGCAGTAGAAAAGAAAGCAGTAGAAAAGAAGTAAAGAGTAAGCTTTGGGGCGGATCTAGGATTCGACGAGATTCATGAAACCCGAGGTGCATGCCCAGGGGCGGTTTGCCTGGTAAAAAGCCGCAAAACTATAATTGCAAACGACGAAACGTTCGCACTAGCCGCTTAGGCTAGCCATCGCCTCAAAAATTCTCCTATTGTTTAGAGGATCGATGGTCACCCCAAATAGGATAGCGAGGGAAGCACGCTTAAGGCTGAACCGCGAAATAGTATTAAGCTCACCATGACGAAGCCTGTCGGTTGGCGTCCAAGTGGTTAAATAAATGATCGACTAAGCATGTAGTACCAAGGATGTAGGCTTTTCGGACGGGGGTTCGATTCCCCCCCGCTCCACCAAAATAAAGACCGTTTTTAGTCCATTAGTTATACCTAGTAACTTTTAGATTTGGCCATAGTCTGGCAACAGACTATGATAGAAAACCGCTTAATAGCGGTTTTTTTATGTCTAAAATTTACAAAACAACATGTACTCAAAATATCAATGACTCTGCCCCCATTGATTACATAAATTTAAGGACAAGCTAAAAGTGAGTAATAAACCTAGATATGTCGCTTATACTATGAAATATAAGGTAAAATAGTGGCAAAATATTCTACTTAAAAGAACTAATGGCAAATTTTAAGACTCACTTCAATATAGCGGCTGCTGGTACAGGTATTAGCTCTGCAGTGCTATTATCAGCAGGTCATACTGACATCAATACAGCATTATGGTTGTGGTTTTTAGGCACTATCGGGGGATTGTTACCTGATATTGATTCCGACAACTCGACATCACTTGATATTATTTTCAATATATTTACCGCCGTCATTCTGCTGATGGTTTTGCGCTACATTACCGGAGAGCATTTTAGAGAGATCCGTTTTATTGAATTGCTGGTAATACCTTTAGCCGTTTATAGCATAATGAAATGGCTGATCAGACCATTATTTGAAAAAGTGACGGTTCACCGAGGCAGCTGTCATTCTCTGTTATTCCTTATTTTATGTGGCCTACTAACAACGCAGCTAACTTGGATATTCAATAACGAATATGCCACTAAGTCGGCTATCGTTGCCTTACTTTCAGGTGGGTTTGTTTTCTTTGGCGGGCTTATTCATTTAATTTTAGATGAGATATACAGTGTTGATTTAAGTAATATCCGCATTAAACGCTCTTTCGGTACAGCCCTGAAAATAGCCTATTTTAAAAGTAAAAGGGCAACGTTTATGATGTTAGTTGCCAGCATCGCATTAGGCTATATGCTACCGGAAACTGATACAACAATGAATTTATTAGCAGATTGGTCAGCTTTTAATTTCTACTAAGAAGAGCACCAGTCGATTGATATTGAGGGAATATATACTGTCTGTTGGACGTCATATTTTCACAAAAAAAAGACACTAAAACGTGTCTTTTTTTATCTCTTATTGCTCTCTAAAATTTTCAATTAGCCTATTTTACCAGGCTAACTTTTTACCCCATACGATGCAGGGCACAAATTTTATTGCCTGATGGATCACGTAAATAAGCAAGGTAAAGATTACCAATCGGTGCACTTCTAACACCTGGTGCGTCTTCACAAGCAACACCACCATTAGCAACACCCGCCGCTTGCCATGCATCAGCTTGCTCAGGAGACGTAGCAGCAAAACCAATAGTGCTGCCATTACCATGACCGGCTTCTTCACCGTTTATTGGCTTAGTTAGGGCGAGAATTCCATTGTCAGTAAAATAAAAGCACCGACCTTTTTCATCCATTACACCCGGTTTATGGCCTAGTTCACCTAAAATGGCATCGTAAAATACTTTTGATGCTTTTACGTCATTCGCACCTATCATGATATGACTAAACATTTAATTTTCCTTTTTAATTGAACAAAAATACCAAGGGCATTAGCTAAATTTTCAAATGATTTAGCTAACGCTTTAGTATCTAAAACTGCCTCTAGCATGCACGATAAGCAGTTAATAACACAATAAAAAATTTGCATAACTTATAAAGTTTATAAGTTATGTTTTAGCCAACAGCCTTCACTCCTGGGTTTTAATTGACCTGTTGAGTCACAACTTGCCAAGTCTTAGCTTGGTGCTTGACGGCATAAACGCCAATATACAACACTCAGCAGAAGGTTTAACTGGTCTTTACTTTCAGTTATCTATACATCATTTGTTAATAAATCTTCACTGTTAGCACTGCGGTTTTCTGCTATCCACAAATAAAATACCGGTAACACGAACAAGGTGAAAAATGTGCCAATAGCCATACCGGCAACTAAAATAATACCTATGCTATTTCTTGCCTCTGCACCAGCACCAGTAACTAATACTAACGGGAAATGGCCCAATATGGTTGCCGCTGTGGTCATTAATATGGGTCGTAAACGTGTCGTTGCTGACTCAATAACGGCGTCAAATTTACTGTTGCCTGCTTCTTGTAAATGATTGGCGAATTCGACAATTAAAATACCATTTTTCGCGATGAGTCCCACTAAGGTAACTAAGCCAATTTGCGAGTAAATATTTATCGTGGTTAACTCCAAAAATGGTAGTAATAATGCCCCCGACAAGGCTAATGGCACACAGCCGAGTAATATCACTAACGGGTCACGATAACTATTAAATTGAATCGCTAATACTAAGAAAACAATGACTAAAGATATTGCCATGACGGTGATTAAACTATTACCTTCAGCACGAATTTGACGCGACTCACCAGCATAATCTAAGTTGTAGTTATTGGGTAACATATCAGCCGCTGCTGACTCTAAGGTTTGTAATGCCTGCTCTTTTGTTACCCCAGGTAATATTCCACCATAAACCCTAAACGAATTTTGTTGACCAAACGAGCCTAAGGTTCTGGGCACTGTGCGATATTTAATTTCAGTAAATGCCGATACCGGTATTAACACACCCGCGGGTGTTTTCACGGTTAGGTTTAATATTTTTTCAGGTTGTGAGCTGATATTATCAGCGACCATTGGAATAACCCGATAGGCCTTGCCATTAGCATCAAAGCGATTGACATAATTGCTGGAAAGATAGGTTGATAACTGGCTACTCACGTTAGCCACCGTCATACCTAGGTCAGCAATTTTATCTCGGTCTATTTTTAGTTCAACTTGTGGTAAATCGATTTTTAAATCTGTATCGGCATAGAGAAATTCGCCACTTTGAAATGCCGCACCCACAAGTTTGTCAGCGTACAGTTTCATCTCACTGTAGGGCGATGAAGACTTAACCACCAGCTCAACATCAAACTGCCCTGCGGTAGGCAATGGCGAAGGTAAAATAGGTAGCAAGTTTAAACCTTCAGAGCTCTGTAGACGCCCATAAACTTCAGGCAGCATTTCTTGAATGCTTTTATCTCGTTTATCATTACTGACAAATTCAAGACCGCTAAAACCACCGCTACTAAATATTATCTGCCATATCTCTTTGCTGCCCTCAGTTTCTAGTAAGGTTTTAGCGACACTGGCGACATTATCTTCGCTGTATTTTAATGAGGCATCGGGTGGGGATTGTACAATAATGAAAACGCTGCTTTGATCTTCAGTCGGCGCTAGCTCTTTTGCTGACATTAAATAAAAAGGCACAATTAATAACGAAACAATCAGGGCAAAAAAGAATAACTGTCCTTGCCAGTGAAAAGTTTTTGCTAATAATCGACCATAAAAATTTTGTAAATGCTCAAATGCGTGGTTAACCTTAACGGTTAATTTACCTTCTTTACCACCTTCACTTGATACATAAGCACTCATTATCGGTGACAAGGTAACGGCAACCACGCCAGAAATGAGTACGGCGATAGCCAAGGTAAAAGCAAACTCTTTAAATAAAACCCCGGTTAAGCCTGATAAAAAGCCAATCGGTATATAAACTACAGCCAAGGTTAAGGTCATGGCAATAATTGGCACCAGCAGTTGTCGAGAGCTCATTAGAGCGGCTTGTATACGTGGCACACCAGCGCGCATATGTCGGGCAACGTTTTCAACCACCACAATAGCGTCATCTACCACTAAGCCAACCGATAAAACGATCGCTAATACGGTAAGTAAGTTCAAACTAAAGCCCATCAACCAAATAGCGGCAATGGCGCCTAAAATAGAAATAGGAATGGTCACTAAAGGCACTAAGGCCGCTCTAAATGACCCCATTAACACCACAACAACAATACCGACTAACACTATGGTTTCCATGAGTGTGGTGATAATTTCTTGTAATGCGTCTCGCATATAAAGTGTGCCGTCGTAGGCAATATCTATTTTAATATGTGGTGAGGCGGCATTGATTTCATCAAGCACTTTATAAAGTTCATCGCCAATTGAAATTTCATTCGCACCAGGTAAAGGCCAAACCGAAATATAAACGGTATCTTTACCATTAAAACGGGCGGTAGCCGTGGCTTGTTCCGCACTATACTCAACCCGCGCAACGTCTTTTAAATACACGACCGCGTTATCGCTTTGCTTAACAATTAACTGTTCAAACTCACTGACCGACGACATTTGTGTATTCGCCACAATGTCGATTTTTTGCCGCGCATTTTCACTATAACCTAACGTTGAAATACGGTTATTATCCGCCAAGGCTTGATAGACTTCATCAGCGCTAAGGTTGAAAATATTTAATTTGTCAGCGTCAAGCCAAACTCTCATCGCTGGAGTTCGGGCGCCTTCAATACCCACCTTTTGTACACCGTCAATATTGTTAATAATCGGGTTGATTTCTCGTGTAAGGTAGTCGGTAATTTGCGCGAGTGTTGAACCTTCTGATGCCACATTAAGATAAAACACAGCGAAAGGTCTATCGGTTCTTGTTACAGTAACAAAAGGGTCTTCTGCACCCGCCGGCAACTCAAATTTTATTTGATTAAGGCGAGTGTTTAGCTCAGATAAGGCGTCGGTACTATTTTGATTAAGCTTAAGCCAGGCGATTACTTTACTTTGGCCTGAGCTAGTGCTTGATTCGACAAAATCAACCCCAGGAACGGTTGATGCTACTCGCTCTACTGGGTCGGTAACAAAACCTTTAACCACATCAGCAGAAGCGCCGGTATAGTTAGTGGTTATTTCCAGTGAAGCCCCTTCAATTTTAGGAAATTGTAATACCGATATGGCATTAACCGCCCATAAACCCACCAAACAAATAAATATCGATAATACGGTGGACACTACAGGTTTTCGAACAAAAACATCCATAAGATGTTTCGATGAAGATAATTCTTTTAGCATGACTATTCCTATCCGCCTAAGTTATCTTGATCAAAGTAAGTTTTTAAACCTTGGCGCAATTTAAATGCCCCTTTGGCGGCGATCAAATCATCTACCTTGAGTCCTTTAATCACAATAACTTGCTCGTCGATTCTATCACCCAAAACAATTTTTTCTCTGCTCGCGCGATAATCGCCTTGCTCATCTTTAATCAGTTTAAAAACATAATCGCCCAGCTGATCACGCACAATCGCCAAGTTTGGCACTGTGATGACAGATTGGGCCGGCATAATGGGTAAGGCAACTTTAACTAATTGATTGGCTTTAATGTCCAGCGCTGAATTAAACACCTTGGCTCGATACTTAAGTTGACGAGAGTCTTGGCTATATAAAGACGCTACTGAACTGATCATGGCTTCACTGCTAATGCCGGTTGAAGCAGCATCAGCATTAACGGTAATTTCAACGCTACTATTTACCGGTAATTGTGCATAGCTTTGTGGGACCTTAAAATCTACCCAAATATAGTTTTCAAGACCGAGCAAGTCGGTAATGTCAGCGTTTTTATCAAGAAACTGTCCAAGATTAATATTATGAATACCGACACTGGCATCAAAAGGTGCCGTAATGATTTTTTTTGCAATAATGGCTTCTAAACGCGTCGTATCAGCGATAGCAATGCTATATTCTGCTTGTGCTAAGTCGACACTTTCTTTACTGATGCGACTTGCTTTTTCTAGCGTGATATAACGTTGCAGTGTGCGTTTTTTCAATTTCATCGTCGCCTTAGCTGAGGCCAATGACGCTAACTCTTCACTATGATCTAATTCAACTAACACTTGGCCTTTTTTAACCCTATCGCCTGAGGCCATATTAAGTTTGCTAACCTTGCCAGCCAGTTCGTTTTTCAAGGTGATATATTTAACCGCTTGCCCTTCACCAATGACAGATATTTGTTTTTGGTAAGTAACACCTTGCGCCCGAAAGGCTTGTACTTTTGCACTAGGCTCAGGTCCAGATTGCATTTTCTGGCCACCTGACAATGACGCTTTATAATAAAACAAGCCACCAACAACAGCAGACACAATAACAACAACAATAAACCAACGGATTAATTTCATAACGCTTTCCTAAGGTAAAATATCGCAGCAATCCCATGCCGACGACACACCTGTAAAAATGTTTCACAGGGTATAACCTCAATCACAATTGAGGTCGATAATTAATTCATAATATTTCTATCAACACCACGGATAACCTAACGTTGCGCTAATAGTGAGAATGCTAATAGTGAGAGTGCTAATAGTGACTAAACTTCAATCAGATTAAGTGTAGACAAAAACGGCCATTATTTTGTCATACAAAAGTGAAAAGCAAAAGAAAATACAGCTAACTAACCACATCATTACATTATTGCCCACTTGTGCTCATTAAACTTAATGGAACGGGTCTGTTTTTTAGTGGTCTGCTATCACATCAATTTAACTTACGTTAATATACCCACCCTACTTCAAGATGCAGTTTCAGGGCTAAATAGTGAAGTAAAGTAGGTATGTAACCCTGAAAATTTCTTAATCGCAAATTACTGGAGCACCTTTTGCTTAAAAAACTTACGCTTTTATCGGCAACAATCATAACAACTTATCTTTTATCATTAACCATCAGTCTCTTGGCTACAGCGAAAACTGAGTCCGTAAGCAGTGTCGCACAAATAACGGCTAACTATGCTGTAGCGACCTACCAAGATGATATGCTGAATAGTTTACGTGCGCTGATTAAGCACAATACGGTCGCCAAAGAGGGAGTGTCAGTTAATGACAATCCGGCTCACATTGCCTTTAAAGCAGAATTGAAAAAACAAGCGCAAACACTCGGCTTCGATTACCTCGACGATGGCTATGTGGTTATTATTGGCTTAGGTGCCCAAAAAGAACGAGTCGGTATTATTACTCATGGCGATGTGCAACCCGCTAACCCAAAAAAATGGCAAAAATCACCATTTGAACTTGATATCACCTCAGAGCCAGGGCGATTAATTGGCCGTGGTACTGAAGATGATAAAGGCCCAATTTCAACCGCGTTATATGCCATGAAGGCGATTAAAGATAAAAAGTTAGCACTGAACAAACGTATTGAGTTATATATTTACATGGCGGAAGAGTCAGATTGGGAACCACTAAAAGCTTATATCAAAACCCATGACTTACCACAAACCAATATCACCATTGACGCCGAATACCCGGTGGTAACCGCAGAAAAAGGTTACGGCACTATTAAGTTAGTTTTTAACCAGCAAGAAAAGCCCACAATTTCTCCTTATGTGAGTGAATTTAGCGGTGGATTCTTTGGTAGCCAAATCCCTGAAGATGCCAGTGCGACTATTGAAAATGCCAATATTGTGCTACTAGAAAGGTTAATGCGCAAAGCACTGAGTTACCAAGGTGTCAGCTTTGATCTTGAACTAAAAGACAGCACCTTAACTATTAAAGCATTAGGTAAGTCAGCACATTCTTCAAAACCTGATGAAGGCGTAAATGCTATTCCCTACCTTGCCGATTTATTGTCTAGTACGCGTTGGGTCAATAATGGTCCAGGTACTTTAGTTAACTTTATTAATGACAATATTGGCCTAGGCTTAACCGGTGAAAAATTTGGTAACATTGCTTATCAAGATGATTTTATGGGCCCAATGACCGTCTCCCCTACCGTGATAAAACAGCATGATGAAAGCATACAGCTGAACATTAACTTGCGCCGTCCACAAGGCAAGAGTAAACAGCAACTTAACGATGAAATACATCAAGCAGTACAAAACTGGAATAACAAATTTGATGCGGATGTTAAAGAGTTAGCGCATGATATTGGTGACCCTTTTGTGCAAAAAGATGTGCCACATATTAATACCTTATTAGCGGTGTTTACCCACTTTACTGGCATTGAAGACGCGAAACCTATTGCCATTGGTGGTGGGACAAATTCACGCTTATTTCCCAATGCGGTTAGTTTTGGCCCGTCTATGCCCAATGCTGAATACACCGGACATTCAGAGCATGAGTTTATTACTATGGAACAGTTTGTTTTAAATTTAAAAATGTATACCGCGGCGTTAGTCGAATTAGCTAAGTAAATATAGAAATAGCTGTCAGTTAGACACTACCAGTTAGAAGCTGTCAGTTAATAGCTGTCAGCGTTCAGTTTACTTGTTGGTTTGGCTTTTATGTCTTGCTTTATCTATTCGCTTTACGGTTGACACACTGAAGTTTCAGTACAACAATCGCTGCTGGTTTTAACCATGGCTTTGTCTTTAAATAAGCTAATAGGCTTGGTATTTAGCACTCGTCGCGATATTATTTAACAAAATTATTTATGTATTAGTGCTATGAAAAAAGTTTGTCTAGTTACCGGTGGCAGTTCGGGTATTGGTTTAAGTATTGTTAAGCTGTTTTTAGCAAAAAAATATCAGGTTTTTAATCTTGATATTACCGCGTCAGATTTTGGCGATTTTTGCCCTTGTGATATCACCAAGGTTAACGACGTTAGCCGGATCATTGCTAATATTGCCAAAAAAGGCCCTATCGACGTTTTGGTTTCTAACGCCGGCATACATTTTTCAGGCTCTATTGAAAACACCAGTGAAGCAGATTTTGAGCGGGTTTTTAATATCAACGTTAAAGGTGCTTATGCGGCTATTAAAGCGGTTTTACCTGTCATGAAAACACAACAAAACGGCGCAATAATTTTGATGTCATCAGATCAAGCACTGATTGCCAAACATAACTCGTTTGCTTACAACCTCAGTAAAGCGGCATTAGCCTCAATGGCAAAAACCACTGCACTTGATTACGCACAATATAATATTCGCGCCAATGCTGTTTGCCCAGGCACTATTGAAACCCCGCTTTACCATCAAGCCATTAATAATTATTGTGCAAGCTCAGGGGCGAACAAAGCTGACGTGCACGCAGAAGAAGCGGCATTGCAACCTTTAGGCAGACTAGGACAGGCAGAAGAAGTGGCCGAATTGGTGTATTTTCTTGGCTCAGACAAAGCAAAATTTATTACCGGTAGTTTACAAGTTATCGACGGTGGCTATACAGCGCAATAGCACTAAATTCAACTGAATCCAACTAAATCAATACGATAAATACAATACATACCCATGAAAATAATCGATCCCCATCTGCATTTATTTGCTCTTAATGAAGGTAACTATCAATGGTTAAGGGCAGAGAACCCGCCTTTTTGGTCAGATAAACACCTAATAGCTAAAAACTTTTCTGAGCATGACCTAACATTAACCTCACCGTTAATATTAGCGGGTTTTGTGCACATTGAAGCGGGTTTTGATAATCAGCAGCCTTGGCGTGAAATTGCTTGGTTAGAAAATACCTGTAACATGCCCTTTCGCAGCATAGCAATGCTCGATATTACCCTGCCAAAATTGAAGTTTTTACAGCAAGTCGACAAGCTCATGCGCTATCAAAGTGTGGTCGGTATTCGTTATATTTTAGATGACGACGCTTTAGCCATTCTTAACGATAAAAACAGTCAAGATAACCTAGCAAGCTTAGCCGAAAATAAACTCATTTTTGAGCTGCAAATGCCACTAGCAAACCCTCAGGCCGTCGATAGTTTACTTAACATATTATCAGTAACACCGCGTTTACAGCTTTGTATTAACCACGCGGGTTGGCCAGCACAAGATAAGGTGCAACAGGTCCATTGGTTAAACAACCTTAAACGCTTGGCTAGCTTTGACAATATTTTCATCAAATGTTCTGGTTTTGAAATAACCGACCGAGCTTACTCAGTAAATTGGTCATATAAAATCATCCGACAGTGCATCGACATTTTTGGTGTTGAACGCGTGATGCTCGCCAGTAATTTTCCGCTATGCTTGTGGCATGCTAGCTATCAAGAAACTTGGCTGGCTAATACTCAAGGTATAAGTACTGAGCTTACAAAAACAGAATCTGAATCTGAATTTGCCTATAACACCGAACAGTTACAGCAATTATGCTTTAGTAATGCGCAGCGTTTTTACAAATTTCTATAACAGCTAAGCAAGCAGTAACCTCTATATACAAAATATAACTCGCAATAATAGCTTGTTTACCGCAAAATAATTTCTCATTCATCTCTATCTAGGTAAAACCATTTCGTTTTAAACACTTATGGATGCATTCGATAAAAAAATACTGAACATATTACAACATGACTGTACCGCGTCGGTAAGTGATGTTGCCAGCCAAGTAGGTCTGTCAACAACCCCATGCTGGCGACGTATTCAAGCGATGGAAAAGTCTGGCATTATTAAAGGTCGCGTAGCACTTGCTGACCCAGAGCAACTTAATGTCGGTTTAACGGTATTTGTTACCATTAAAACCAATCAGCACAACCCTAAATGGCTTAGTGAGTTTAGAAAGGTAGCGATAGATTTTCCGGAAATTTTAGAGTTTTATCGCATGAGTGGCGAGGTAGATTATTTACTGCGTGTGGTAGTGCCCGACATGAAAGCTTATGACAGCTTTTACCAACGCTTGATCACACGGGCAAGTTTTGCTGACATTAGCTCCAGCTTTGCCATGGAAGAAATTAAATACACCACCGCCCTACCCATTGACTATATCTAATACCAAAGAGGTTAAATTAGCTATCAGTTTGCAGTATTGAGCTGTCAGTAAAATCAAACAGGCAGTTCTTGCTTTTTGACTGAAAGCTGACAGCTTCCAATGGACTATATCTAATACCAAAGCGGTTAAGTTAGCAGTATTGAGCTGTCAGTAAAATCAAACAAACAGCCCTTTCTTTTTAACTGAAAGCTGACAGCTCCAAACTGACAGCTTCCAATAGGCTATATCTAATACCAAAGCGGTTAAATTAGCTATCAGTTTGAAGTATTGCGCTGCCAGTAAAATCAAACAAACAGCGCTTTCTTTTTAACTGAAAGCTGACAGCTTCAAACTGACAGCTAATCTTTTTAACTAATCTTTTCAACCCCTTATTTCAAAGCATTGACTGTCACATTAGGTGAGCGTTTAACTATTTCGTCATTAAGCTCAATACCAATGCCTGGGGTTTCAGAGACTTCAAAAAAACCATTCACCGGTTGTGGGTCTTGTAAACATAGCTCACGGTTCCAGTCTTTAATGGCATAAGTATGATGCTCATGAATTAAAAAGTTTGGAATCGCGGTTTCAAGATGCAAAGACGCCGCTGTAGCCACTGGCCCTCCACAAACATGGGCCTGAATACGAATGTCGTAAACGTCGGCATAATCACACACTTTTTTAGCTTCGGTAAAGCCACCACATAAGCCAATATCAGGCTGTAACACGTCAATACTTTGGTCTTCAAAATAAGGTCTTACATCCCAACGGTGATACAAGCGCTCGCCACCGGCAATGGGCACGTTAACATTGTTAGCCACTTTTTTATGTACGGCCGAGTTCAGATAGTTCACTGGCTCTTCGTAGAACATGCAGCCAACTTCTTCAACAATTCGTCCCATTTGAATCGCTGAAGCCGCGCCCATTAATGAATGCGATTCAAAAATAATGTCAACGTCTTCACCCACGGCATCACGAATGGCGCGCAGGCGATTACCAAATAAGCGCATTTGTTTTGGGGTAAACAATTTAGTGCGATCAAATGAAGAACTGCCATCATGGTTATAAACAATCGGATCAACTTTTACCGCGTCATAGCCTTGTGCAACGGCTTTTAATGCGGCTTCTGCATATTGCGCAGGCTCAATAAGTTTAGTGATTTTCTCATCCCAATCAAACTGCAATTGGCTTGCATAGGTGCGCAACTTTTCATTAGTTTTACCGCCTAATAACTGATAAACCGGTAAGCCGAGTGCTTTACCTTTTATATCCCACAAAGCGGTATCTATCGCACTCATGGCCGAGTAAAGCACTGGGCCGCCACCTAAACCCCAAAAGCTTTCTCGTAGCATTCTAGACCACAATAATTCGGTATTAAAGGGATTAAAGCCTATCAGTATCGCTTCACTAATTTCTTTTAGCATCGCCGCTGCAGCACTGTGACCCCAGTCGTAAGCCAGACCTGCTTCACCGACACCGGAAATGCCTTCATCGGTATGTACACGAATAAATACTGGGTTCCAACCTGGACGTTTTGGACATTCAATATCAAAAATTTCTACATGAGTTACTTTCATTATGCTCTCTTTACATGTTTTTTAAATGCGCTGCTAAAATCACTACAGCCATGATATTCAGGGTTATAGCGCGAAATTTGGATCTTCTTTATAGACTCTACGTAACATCGCTGGCCAAGCTTTTTGCCCTCCCGTTTGTCCGGTATGCACTATGTTTGCCTGTGCTTTAATACCATCAACAATACTTTGGTCAACCAATAGTGGCTTCATACCCATCGACATTACTTGTACTTGAATTTGACAAGCTCGTATTAAATCATACATATGCATAAAAGCATCACCTATGGTTTTGCCCATGGTTAAGGCGCCATGATTACGCAATAACATGAAATTTTTATCACCTAGGTCTTGCTGTATACGCAACTTTTCATCGTCGTTGACCGCCAAACCTTCATAATCGTGATAACTGAGTGAGGCAAGTGCGAACATTGAATATTGGCTAATAGGCAATAAACCGGCTTCTAAACTCGCCACCGCTATCGCTTCATTACTGTGCACATGCAAGGCACAAATATCGTCATGACGAACGGCGTGGATAGCACTATGAATGGTAAAACCTGCGGGGTTAAATTCAAACGGGCAGTCGGCATCAACTATTTTGCCCGCCATGTCTACTTTAACTAAATTCGACGCGGTAATTTCATCAAACCGTAAACCAAAAGCATTAATCAATACATGCTCTGTACCCGGAATACGCACCGAAACATGGGTGTAAATTAAGTCATCCCAGCCATGCAAGGCAATCAGTCGATAACATGCCGCTAAATCTACTCTGAGTAGCCATTCTTGTGCTGATACTTTATCTTTTAAATCAATTACGGGAACTGCTAACATCAGCCTTTACTACCTTTTGCTTGAAAAATAATATCGAGGGTATATTTGTTATAAACCTTATCCTATGATGGCATAGAGTGAAAGCTCCAGATATTATTAGTTATACCAATCTCACTAATTACCTGATCATTTTTACTGGTTAAAATAACCCACTACTGCGTTATTTATTTAATAATTAGAACAACTAGTTATTAAAATAAATGCCTTATATTTGGCCATTTTTCCTGCGTATAAAGTAGACCATCTAATTAATGAAATTGGTATGACAACCATTTATACACCCTCTTTTGGAAAAAATCTTTTTATGTGTATTTTATTTATCGCCATTGAACAACACCCTGACTACCCGATTATTATCTGTGCTAATCGCGATGAGTTCCATCAACGCCCAACACAAAATATGCACTGGTGGCCGGAGCAAAAGATATTAGCGGGTAAAGATTTACAAGCACAAGGCACTTGGCTTGGCTTAAGCCCTGAAGGCGACTTCTCAGCCTTAACTAACTTTCGTCGACCGGCAAGTTTTGATGCGAAAAAACGCTCTCGCGGTGATTTAGTGGTGCAAGCATTGCAAAACGGAGATCTTAAAACCCAGCAACATTTATCGCAAGTGTCCGATAAATACAACGACTTTAATCTCGTGTTTGGTCCGTTAAATAATTTGCAGGCATTTGATAGTGTTAATAAAAACTTTGTCAGCCTTACACCTGGCTTTCATAGCGTCTGTAATGGCGCATTAGATGATATTTGGCCAAAAATGGCCTTAGGCCTAAATACCTTGGAAGGTTTAATTACCGCTGATAAGGTAAATATTGCCGCATTATTCTCTGTGATGATGAACCAAGAACTGGCGCAAGAACAACATTTACCGGTTACTGGCATAAGTGAAGAGTTGGAGTCGCTACTGAGCAGTATCTTTATCATATCGCCTGACTATGGCACGCGTTCGACAGCCATAATTTTACAAGAAAAAACAGGTGACATTGAAGTTTACGAACGTAACTACAATAGCGCTGGTGAAGTACTAAATGAAAACAAGTTCGATATCGAGTCAAGCAAAAAAAGCTAGATGGTACTTTTACTGGATGGTAATTTTAATCGTGTTGATAAAAATGTCAGTACTGTGCAAAAAAAACGCTGCAAAAAGTGCAGTCTTACAACATCTGACGAATAATAGCAGCAATAATGGCAATAAATACCACTACCCAGAGTATTTTAGCGTATTTTTGCTGCTGCTCTACTGCCATTGGTTTGCCAAAACGTTGTCCTAAAATCACCATCAAGGCAACCGCCGAAAACACACAAAATAAAATAATCAATAAAGTCATATCACTTGTTACCCTAATAGCAAAATTTTACTAGCGCAGTTGAATTTTCAAGAAAAAACTACCGCGCTAGCTCAAGTATCATACCGAGATTTGCACTATCTGCAAACTTTCCTAAACCTATCTGCAAACTTTCCTAAACAATGTATATGTTCTTTTAGATAACAAATTTATTAAGATCTGACATCTGTGCTTTCATTTTAAAATTAATCATTTACCATAGAAAATTATTTTCAATATTAACGAAATTCCCATGGCAAACACTGATAGCTTTATCGATAAGCGTCGATTTATAATTCGTTTAGGCAAAGCTTTACATAAATTCGGTACTCCCGCTTATCGATTGGAGGCACATTTAGCCGATGTATCAAAAAGCTTAAATGTTTTTGGCTCTTTTGTGATTAGCCCAACATCGTTAACCTTTATTTTATCTGAAGATGACGAAAACCAAGACTACAATCATATTTTACGTGTTGCCCCGGGCGAACTTGATTTAGGTTCATTGGCACGTGCCGACGAATTGGTTGACGAACTTACCTCGGGTCAACGAACACTATCAGAAGCCATTGAACGCTTAGACGAAATTGCCAACAAACCTAACCCTTATGGTCGATTTTTAACCTTTTTGGCTTTTGGCGCTTCAAGTGGCGCTTTTGCCATGCTAATGCACACCAGTTGGAATGACGTTTTTTGGTCCACCTTGTTAGGTTTTGTGGTTTGCTTATTTGCCTTTGGGGCAGAACACTCGCGCCGTGTCACAGATATGTTAGAACCCATTGCCGCGATGACAACCGCTATTTTAGCCACGGCTATTGCCTTAATAGATCCCAGCATTAATATCCCTTTGGTGGTTTTGTCGAGTATTATCGCCTTCATTCCAGGTTTGTCGTTAACCTTGGCTTTATCTGAGCTTGCCTCGCGAAATTTGATTTCGGGAACCGCCAGGCTAATGGATGCCTTAATGATCTTATTTAAGATTTACTTTGGTGGTGTTTTAGGTATAGCTCTGGGAAAAATGATGTGGGGTGAAGTTGCTTTTATTCAGCCACCCAGCACACCTAATTGGACCTCATGGGCGGCAGTGACCACCTTATCAATTAGCTTAGTTATTTTATTTAAGTGTCGTAAAAAAGATGCACCTTGGGGCATTATTTCAGGTTATATTTCTTTTGGTGCCAGTATCATTGGCGCTGAATATTTAGGCGTTGCTCTTGGTGCCTTTGTGGGTGCCTTTGCCTTAGGCATATACAGTAGTATTTTTTCACGCATTATGAATCTTCCCTCAAGTATTGTTAAATTAATGGGCTTGGTGGTATTGGTACCAGGAAGTAAAGTGTATATTGGTTTAAGCAACGCAGTATCGGGGCAAACTATGCTAAATGCCACTGACATCGGCTCACAAACCTTTCTAATTTTCATGTCATTAGTGGCCGGATTAATATTTGCTAATGTGGCATTTCCATCGAGAAAAGTCCTTTGATCATAACTAATAACACTAAGCGGCTTAACTAATGGCGACCAAAACAAAATATCACCATGGAGATTTGCGTAAGTCGTTAGTCATTACCGCAACAGAAATGGTGACAGAGGCCGGCACTGAAGGTTTGTCGTTACGTAAACTCGCCGAGCGCATTGGTGTTTCGCGCACCGCGGCCTATCATCACTTTACCGATAAAAATGATTTGTTATGTGCGATTGCTGAGCAAGGTTTTGCACAATGGCATCAGCGTGTCGGTGAAATTTTTTCTGAAGAAAATCTGTCTAATGAAGAGAAGTATCGTCATTTTGTTCATGCTTATATCGGCTTTGCTACCAGTAACCCATCGTTATACGAACTGATGTTTGGCCGGGTTATTTGGAAAGAAAATAATAGCACGGAAGCGTTAAAGAAAATTGCCTATGCAACTTTTAACTACCAAGTTGAAATGACCAAATTATGGCAAGAACAAGGTATTATTATCAAAGAGGAAAATAGCTTAAGGTTGGCGCAAGTGACTTGGGCTACTTTGCACGGTATCGCGCGTTTGGTTATTGACGGTATATATGCACAAGAAAGCCAGATTGATGAAATGTGTGAATGTGCCGTTAACGTGTTTCTTGCTAGTACGCACAATAGCCATTAAATTAAGTCAGTGAGCCATTATAAGTGAGACTAGATATTCAAGAGCAAGGCGCTTGGTTGAGTATTAATTGGTTATTGGGATTAAAACTAACGCAGATATTAGATCCACTTTAGAATAATCGATTATTTATCTCAATAGATATAGCTAACCATTGAGATAATAAATAAGACCACTTAAGCAAATTATAAGGTGATTAATTTATGACAACCGCTGACCATCAGACAAAACTTGCTCAATTTGATGAGTTTTTTTCCATAAACTATGCTTTTAACATCAACGCTAGTGTTATCGACTTAGCGCAATTGCCAAACTATCAGCAGTTTATTGAAAACATGCCAGCACCTTTTAAAATAGCGGCAGAAGTCAATACCGTCGATAAAAGTGCCCTACGTGCGCTGCAAGCAGTGACTGGGGTTGCTAGTCATTTAATGGATTACCTTAATCATCAAGCGAAAAAAATGGACCTACTGGTAGGTTACATTCTTAGTCAACAAAACGATGCAAGCACCAGATTTCAAGCCATTAAGTTTGGTGGGGGTGGCATTATTTTTAAAACCACGACACCTAACACCTTTAACACGGGTGACTTTCTTGACTTAAAGTTATTTTTTGCTGATGAAAACACCGCGTTTTATTGTGTTGGCGAAATTGTCAGTAGTGAAATAGTTGACAGCGAAAGTCAATACAAGGTGATTTTTCATCATATTCGTGCAGATGATCAAGAAACATTAGTGCGACATAGTTTGCATCAACAATCAAAACAGCTACAAGCACTAGCACAACAACGTAACCAAGCTAAAAATACTTCAGCGTAAATGTCTTAACCCTTGAGCTTACGGCTCATTGAACTTACAAGGCTAAGCTCAGTGGGGGCTTAAAATATTGACCATAGGCTGGCGTAAAAGGTCTATTAATAACAATAACACTGCCTACTCTACTGATGTTAATATTAAAAAAATAGCCTAGTGGATTACTAAGCTATTGTTTGGCTATTATTGAGTTTATCACTCAGTTATTGTTTATCGCTCAGTTGTTGCTGCGCTATTCGTCAGCATCAAACACTTAATGATAAATGCGGGCGCTTAGTGCTACTCAAGCCAATACGGCTCCATCGCAATAGCAATAGCTTTAGTATTATCTAATGCCAATAACAAGCCTTGTACTTTACTCTGCTGCCACTGTACTAGTTTCTTTGGCGGTTCAGAGAGTTTTTCTAATTGCAGCTGAATAATCCACAGTGACTGTAACTCGCTAATACCTTGTTGTAAGTCTAGCCATGGCCGGCGAAATTTATCCCGTAAATCATTATCAAACAGTCCGCCAAGCCAAGTACCGGTTAATGAGCTGCGATACAATAGTTTGCTTTGTGCAATATATTGCTGACAGTCTGAACTAGCCATGTTCTTCATCTGGGCACTAATTTCACTTAGGCTCAATTGAATTTTATCTTGAGCAAATGACATCAGCGTATCATCACCGACTTTACTCGCCATAGTGGTATGCTCACTACGCGCTAAATAACCTTGTAATATCGACAGTTGCAGTTGATTAAAACGGCTACTATGTAACAGTTGGCTAATATCATCACTATCAGGAAAACGACGTTTTTCTATTTGAAGCTGTTCTATTAATAGCTTGCTAAAATCAAGTTTTTTGCGGTAATTACCGGTTTTATTGGTCAGTTCTTGCAAATGTATCGCGTTATCAACCCAAGCAAGTAAGTGCACAAAGTGACTTAATTCATCTCTGATCAGTAATTCATCCGGCGATAAATAGTCTGCGAATAACCAAAAGCCATGACGAATAAGCGCTAAGTTTGCTTTTACTGCCACTAATTCATGTAAAGTTGGCGTTGCTAAATAAATCTCAATACTATTTTGCAGGCAGGTAAGCCCATGACTGAGTCCATTGGTAAAGGCGTTAGCAATTGAATCACTGCCTTTGTGGCAAATAAAACTTTGTTGCGGGGTAGTTGCTACTACTGGCTCGGTTCGCCAAAGCGCATAACCTCGTGCCGCTTTACTTTTCAAGCCTGGGCGCAGTGCTAGCTCTTTAAAAAGCAATGACGCTAAAGTAAATAGTGCAGATTTATCTCCCTGAACCAACTCAAATTCAAGCTCATGAATGCGCTCTTTTTTCTCAGCACTGGCCACTTCGCCTTGATCATAAGCCAGCTCAACCCTATTGCCACTGGCATCGGTGATTAACCAGGTACAACGTTTAAAGTCAGTATTGAATAAGGCAACTAAGTCATGCTGAATATTTTCAATCGATTGGCTCGGTTGCCAAATTTCATCTGGAAAAAGCCTTAAAATCGGCAGTTCACCTTCAATATCAACATTATATTCAGGGCGGCTATGTAAACCACCGACCACCTGCCCAGCGGTTTTAATTGTTTGCTCAATATGACTATTGCTTCGGCGAACTCTCAAGCCCATATCATGTTGTCGCAAATTCAGCTCTGGGGTATCAAAGTAGCAATTAGCGAGTTGCTTTTCTTGATAGCTAAAGTGAATATTTTCACGATTAAGTGTTTGGGTGATTTTTTCTACGGTGTCATTGCCTAAAACTAAATATTTAAGCTCTATTTCGGTTGTCATACTTTTCCAATATTAGTTATAAATCAAGCCTATTAACTGCAACAGCGATATTTTTTGTACAATTACAGCTAATAGTAGCTGTCAATCTTACATGATTAAAAATTTATATCAAAAATCTTAGGAATCTAAGCGACTCCACTTGCTATCATTCCTACAACGTCCTACTATCTTTGCCATTCTCTGTTTAAATGGCGCTATTGGTTATTTCATGATAAACATAAAACAAAAATTCGTTGCACTATTATTTTTTACTTCCTTATTCTCTTTTGCTGAAGAGTCTACTAATTCAACCACTACCGGTTATATTTCTGAAGATTTAATTGTTTATATGCACTCAGGCGCGGGTAAAAATTACCGTATACAAGGTACGGTAAACGCGGGTGAAAAAATACAATTAACCGGTGAGTCGGCGAATGATTACAGCGAGATCATTAGCGATAATGACCGTACTGGTTGGATTGAAAGCAAACTTGTCTCAACAAAACCAGGCATGCGTTATGTTATTGCTGATCTCAATGAAAAATTAGCGAGTTTTCAATCAGGTAAAAGTGATGTTACTCAGCAACTCAACGAAGCAATAAGTGAAATTGACGCGTTAAAGTCTGAGCGTAGTGACCTACAAAACAGTATTTCAGCACTCAATATGGATTTAACAGAAACTAAATCACAATTAAAAAATCAAGATACTAGCATTAAAAAACAATGGTTTTTTAATGGCGCAATCGTATTAAGTATTGGTTTATTATTTGGTTTGATCTTACCGCGTTTATTTTCAAAGCGTAAATCAGGCATGGAAAACTGGGGCTAATTTTTTAATTATATATTAAGAAATTTCCCTATAAATCACCCTATACATTAACCATACAATTGAAGTTTATATTTTGAAATTACATAGTTTATCTTACACTTTATTTTTATTTTGCTTTTTAACTTCTGCTGAACCTTGGATAGATACCTCAAATATATACCTCAGAGCCGGTATTCAACAGCTATCTGATGCCGGCCATATAAAAACTCCAGTAACAACATTTCCTCTGATGTGGCTTGATATTGGGCGTGATTTAAAACAGATTGACTATTCCTCGTTAAACAGTTCAGAAAAGCAAGCGTTTGACTATATCAATCATCAATTTAGAATGGCCAAAAAAAACAATAAAAAATTAGAATTCAATACGGCAACTAAAGATAAACGTTTCACAAGTTTTGGGGAAGATTTCAGAGACAAAAACAACATAAAAATTCAAGCAAGTTATATGACAGACTCATTTGCCGTCGGCCTTTCATCAAGTTATACCTTTTCACCACGAGATAATGAAAAAACACGTTTAGATGGTAGCTATGTCGCAGGTTTTATTGGTAATTGGGTGTTCTCACTAGGCAAACAAGACCGATGGTGGGGGCCGGGTTGGGACAGTAACTTAAGTTTAACCAACAATGCTAGGCCTATTCCAGCGATTTCATTATCACGAAGATCAGCCACACCATTTGGCATTCCATTCACTGAAATTGAAATTCCTTGGACCGTAACATCCTTTATGGGTGTTATGGACGATGAGCGTGTTATAGATAACACCTTATTATGGGGTTTTAGGCTTAACTTTAAACCCTTGGATGGACTAGAAATAGGACTAACCCGCTTAGCACAATGGGGTGGTACAGATCGTCCAAAAAGCTTTGGAACCTTTGCAGATTTACTATTAGGCAAAGATAATTGTGGTGCGTCAGGATTAGTCTGCGGTGAAAACAAAGAAAACGAGCCAGGCAACCAACAAGCAGGCTACGATTTACGTTATTCATTTAAGCTCCTCAATAACCCTGTTGCTCTGTACGGCCAATATTTTGCGGAAGACGGCGACAATAGTGGCTCTTCTTTAAGTTTCTTAACTGAACCCAAAATTCAAGCCGGTATAGATACTCACGTAACAATTTTTTCTGCGCCAACAACCCTATATTTAGAATACACAGATACCTATGCGGACTGTTCAGACACAGATAACAGTAATATCGGCAATTGCTTTTATGAGCATCATATTTATCAAACAGGCATGCGTTATCAGCAAAGAACACTAGGTAACTTATACGATAACGATGCCACAAGTGTGGTGTTAGGTTTTATTTCCACCATAAGCCCAAATACAAATATAACCACTAAAATTCGTCAGTTACAGCTCAATAAAGATAATAATGATAAAGCCCCTAGTAATGTCATTATTGGAAATCCACTGACAAAAATTGCCGAAGATATGATCATGGTTTCAACTAAAGTTCAGCATAGTTATAAAAACTGGCGCTACACTTTAGGTGTAGACCTCAGTCAGTCTACATTTGAAAATGATATTGCAGATAAGCGCCAAGCAAACCTATTTTTAAAAGTTGAATATAACCTCTAACGAAGGTAAGAATATAATTACCTGAACCCTGTATATTCTAAAATACGCATTCATAATTTTAAAAATGTCTAAGTTAATTAAAGGTACCTAAGATGTCAATAATAAAAAAATGTCCCGTATATGTCATCAATCTAGACTGTGCAAAGGATCGAATGTTGAGTATGGATCAGCAGCTTTCAGCGATAGATGTTAACTACGATAGAATTCCCGCAATAAAAGGTAACAGCTTAACTGAGACTGAAATCAACATTGAGTATTCAGCAGCACTTAATAAAAAACATTTTAGAGCAGATTTAAGCTTAGGTGAAATTGGCTGCTACATTAGCCACAAAAATGTTTGGCGAAAAATGGTCGCTGAAAATATAGAATTCGCGGTCATACTTGAAGACGACATGATTATTGAAAAGAACTTCATCAAGCTTTTTTCACTTGCCGAGACCTTAAAGAAATACGACTTAATTAAGTTAGCCGATAATAGAAATCACCAAGCCAAAAAAACAAGTAAATTAGAGCAACCGTTTGAATTAATTAATTTCACAAAAATACCCAACTGCGCAACTGGCTATACCATTAGCTTGGCTGGCGCGAAAAAACTATTGTCAAGAGAACTGTTTTATCGCCCTGTCGATATTGATATGCAATTTTGCCAAGAGCTTGGCTTGTCTGTATATGGTTTGCGCCCTTACCCCATCAATGAAAATAAAAGCTTCACCAGTGATATTACGTCATTAAATGGTGGATTTCATGGTAATAAAAGTACTAGCTTTATTAGGAATGCTAAATACAGATTACACCTATGGTACTTAAGAAAAATGTACGTATCAGGTGAGTTATAATAGCGTAACACTTAATTACCTAAGTTATTTTCGTAAATATTGCTAGAACTTCCAGTAATTCAATTCTTTTCGCATTTTAAATTGTCTGAACACATCAAGCGGTTTAGCTTTAAGGCTGGTTTTTTCAGCAATCGCTTTATCAATTGCAGCCAATAATCTATAAGAAGATTTCCCGTCCACATAAGGGTGCGTACAATTAATGTAGTGCTGAATGTTATCCATTAAGCACTTAGGTCTTTGTAGCGCATACGTTACTGACGCCTCTAACTTTTCTGGTGAATCAATATTAATCAAATAGTTTTGGGGAGATATATTATTAAAAGTAACAACGGGTTTACCTTGCAACAAAAACATAATAAGTACAGAAGACGTATCACAAACCATCACATCAGCCTGCTTAAGCAGTGGAATAACATCATCAGTTTCAACAAAAGTTAAGTGTTCATTTTGAATTGATTTATATTGTTCAACAATGCCCTTATCCATTTTGGGATGAAACTGAATTAACCAATGCCATTTCCCTGTCGCACTTAAACGCTTTACTGTCTCAAATAACTCAGGTGCGCAGGTTAATTTTTTAGAAAATGTTGAACACATCAATATTGTTGGTTTTTCTACTTTTTTATCAAGGATATTCTTTGAAAATAATGGGTCTAATGCACACCAGCCAGTTTCAATCACTCTAAACGTTTGATGTTTTTTGGCTAAACGTTCAAATTCAGCCGTCGAGTCTGGCCCCTGTGTGCAGTATAAATCAAAACAATTACGTACTTTATAGTGATCATTCAGCCCTTTTTTGTCTACTTTTCCAGCATCGAAGCCATGAAAAACAGCTACATTTATTCCAGGAAAAAATGTCGGTGCTATATTAGCAGGGTAAATAACCGCATCAGGATCATATTTCACCACATCATCTACCGTCTTTAATATCTTTTCATTATCAGTGAAATAATCTAAATTGACCGAATTACCTTGCACAAACCAACAAACATCTCTGTTGCTATTAAGCAGTGCTTTTTGTAGCGGTCTTAAAATAGCAAAACTATAGTTTTGAGAAATGTTTAAAACAAACCTTTTTGCTGGCATTTTGGACTCATAAAGTAGTGAAAATATAGACCAGCAGATATTAGCAAGTTATCAGTTAAAAATCAGCAGCAGATAATTCAATAGACATAATTGGGTTATACATAAAGACAAAAAGCTAATAACTTCTAATATATAACAAAATCACAATTGACATAGCAGTATAAAATGCGCTATTAATAAGCTATAAACTATTTGTTAAATAAAAATACTAAGCAAAAGCATCGATGAAAAACTTTACTAACATGATTCGAATTAGCCTCCTCCTCGCATTATCCATGCGCGGCTAGGTTTTATTGCTTAAAAGAATAAGTAGATAACATAATAAAACACTAAACCCGCGCTAATAAGCGCGGGTTTTTTTATGCTCGTTATTTAGCGTAAATTTTCACAAAAAAAATCAGGAACATACATGGGCATCTCTAACGATAACGTTATTATTTTTGACACCACATTACGTGATGGCGAACAGGCTTTAAACGCGAGTTTATCAGTACATGAAAAATTACAAATAGCACATGCGATTGAGCGCTTAGGTGTCGACATTATGGAAGTGGGTTTTCCGGTATCGTCACCGGGTGATTTTAAGTCAGTGCAAGAGATAGCGCGCAGCGTAAAAAACTCTCGAGTATGTGCGTTAGCACGTGCGGTAGAAGCAGATATTAAAGCTTGTGCCGAGGCCTTAAAGCCGGCTGATCAATTTCGTATTCATACCTTCATTTCTACTTCTGATGTTCATGTGCAACAGAAATTGAAAAAAAGCTTTGCTGATGTCCAAGCGATGGCGATACACGCCATCAAATATGCACGTAGATTTACCGATGATGTCGAGTTCTCTTGTGAAGATGCGGGTAGAACCCCGATTGACAACTTATGCCGTATGGTTGAACAAGCCATTATAGCCGGCGCTACCACAGTCAACATTCCTGATACCGTAGGTTACACTTTACCTAACGAATTTGGCGGCATCATAGAAACGTTATTTAATCGTGTACCTAATATTGATCAAGCGGTTATCTCTGTACATTGTCATAATGATTTAGGCTTAGCGGTAGCTAACTCAATGTCAGCCGTGCAAGCGGGTGCAAGACAAATTGAATGTACCATCAACGGCATTGGTGAACGTGCAGGTAATTGCTCACTTGAAGAAGTCGCGATGATCATGAAAACCCGCCAAGAATTGTTAGGCGTGCATACCCGTATTAATCATCAAGAAATAGCCCGCACCTCTAAGTTAGTCAGCCAGCTTTGTAATATGCCAGTACAACTAAATAAGGCGATTGTTGGCGGCAATGCTTTTAGCCACTCATCAGGTATCCACCAAGACGGCATGTTAAAAGCCAGCAACACCTATGAAATTATGACACCAGAAAGTGTCGGTATCAGCAAAACCAAGTTGAACTTAACCTCGCGTAGCGGCCGACACGTGATTAAGCATCGTATGGAAAGCTTAGGTTATCAAGAGTCTGATTATGACATAGAAACGCTTTACGCTGACTTTCTAGCCTTAGCCGACAAAAAAGGCCAAGTATTTGATGATGACTTAGAAGCTTTACTTTTTAATATTCAACAACAAGACCAGCAAGACTTTTATCGTTTACAGACCTTAAATGTACAAAGTGGCGGTAGTGATTTTTCTACCTCAAGCATTAAATTAGCTTTAGGTGATGAAGATAAAATTGTTTCCGCAACCGGTAATGGACCTGTTGATGCGCTGTATCGTGCCATTAAAAAAGCTATTGATATTGACTTTGAAGTCAGCGACTACAAAATTTCGAATAAAGGTGAAGGTGAAGACGGTTTAGGTAAGGCTGACATTGTAGTGTCGTGGCAAGGGAGAAACTTCCATGGCTACGGCTTAGATACCGATATTATCAAAGCATCAGGTTATGCCTTGGTCAATGCACTTAATGGTATTCATCGTGCTATCACAGTTGCCGAGCTGAAAACTGAGCTAAAATCTGAGTTCAAAAAAGAAGCTGCTATTGATGGCCAACGCCAAGTTTAGTTGAAAATTTTATTCATTTATTAAGTATATTTATAGGTTTAAAAACACTATGTCGAAGATTGCAATATTAGCCGGTGACGGTATTGGCCCAGAAGTGATGGCCCAAGCAGAAAAAGTTTTAGCAACAGTTGCCCAACAGTATAATTTTGAAATAACCACTGAGCATTATGACGTCGGTGGCTGCGCTATCGACAATCATGGCCAAGCACTACCAGAGAGTACGGTTAAGGGCTGTGAACAAGCTGATGCCATTTTATTTGGCTCAGTTGGCGGTCCTAAGTGGAGTGACTTACCCCCCACTGAACAACCAGAAAGAGCATCTTTGCTGGGTTTACGAGGTCATTTTGGGCTGTTTTGTAACATGCGCCCTGCACAACTGCAAAGCGCCATGTCACACCTTTCTCCTTTACGCGCTGATATTTCACAAGCGGGTTTTGATATTTTAGTGATACGAGAATTAACCGGTGGTATCTATTTTGGCGAACCTAAAGGTCGAAAAAATCAAGGGCAAGAAGATGAAGCCGCCTTTGATACTATGATTTATTCTCGAAAAGAAATCAGCCGCATCGCACACCTTGCTTTTCAAGCGGCTCAGAAGCGTCGTAACAAGGTTATATCTATCGATAAAGCCAATGTACTAGCATCGTCTCAATTGTGGCGAGAAGTCGTTATTGAAGTGGCAAAAGACTATCCTAGTGTTGAAGTTGAACACATGTATGTTGATAACGCGGCGATGCAATTGGTACGTAACCCTGCGCAGTTTGACGTCATGTTATGTTCTAACTTATTTGGCGATATTTTATCTGACATTTGCGCCATGATCACCGGCTCGATGGGACTATTACCTTCAGCGAGCTTAAACGAACAAGGCTTTGGTATGTATGAGCCCGCTGGTGGCACAGCGCCAGATATCGCTGGCAAAGGCATTGCTAACCCTATTGCGCAAATTCTTTCAGCGGCATTAATGTTGCGTCATAGCTTAAATCAGGCAGAAGCCGCTACCGCGATTGAAACTGCCGTGGCAGAGGCACTAAATGCCGGTAACTTTACCGGTGATTTATTAAGTGCCGAGCAACGCCATAACGCTAAATCGACTAACGAAATGGGCGATATTATCTGTCAATATATCGTCAACAACCCAAAAACTTCAGGAGCAAAGTAGCATGGCCACCACTTTATACGAAAAATTATGGCAAAGTCATATCATTGAAGAAAAAGCGGATGAAACACCCTTGATCTTTGTTGACCGCCATTTGATCCACGAAGTTACCTCGCCACAAGCTTTTGCTAATTTAAAATTTCATAATCGTGTACTGCGCCATCCTGAGCGCACAATTGCGACTATGGATCATAATATTTCAACGCGCTCTATTGAAATTAACGCCGCCGGTGAAGGCGCTGCAAATCAACTGAGAACACTAGAAAAAAACTGTAAAGAATTTGGCATAGAATTGTTCGGCATGGGCCATAAAAACCAAGGTGTTGTGCATGTTATTGGGCCAGAATTAGGCTTAACTTTACCAGGCACAGTTATTGTTTGTGGCGATTCGCATACCTCAACACACGGAGCTTTTGGCGCTTTAGCATTTGGCATTGGTACGTCTGAGGTTGAGCACGTATTTGCCACCCAAACCTTACGCCAAACCAAAGCTAAAACCATGAGAATTGAAGTTAAAGGCCAAGTTGCCCCAGGCATAAGTGCTAAAGACATTATTTTAGCCATTATTGGTAAAACAGGTAGTGCGGGCGCAACCGGTTATGTGGTCGAATATTGTGGTGAAGCCATTGAGCGCTTAACCATGGAAGAGCGCATGACAGTGTGTAATATGAGTGTAGAGTTTGGCGCTAAAGCTGGGCTTATCGCACCTGATGCAAAAACGTTTGACTACTTAAAAGGCAAAGATTACGCGCCAAAAGGCGAAGTATGGCAGCAAGCCGTTGAAGATTGGCAGCAGCTAAAATCAGACAGCGAAGCAAAATTCGATAGTTACTTAACGCTAGAAGCAAAAGAGATTAAAACCCAAGTCACTTGGGGAACAACACCAGGACAAGTGACACAAGTTGATAGTGTTGTACCTTCCCCTGATGATTTTACTGACCCCGTTGAGCGTGAATCATGCATTGCGGCATTAAAATATATGGGCTTAACGGCCGGCACTAAAATTACCGACATTGCGATTAATAAAGTATTTATTGGCTCATGCACTAACTCTAGAATTGAAGATTTACGCGCCGCCGCTGCAGTGGCGAAAGGTAAAAAAGTTTCAGCTACGGTTAACGCTATCGTTGTACCAGGCTCTTATCGAGTTAAAGAACAAGCCGAAGCTGAAGGCTTAGCACAAACTTTTATTGATGCTGGCTTTGAATGGCGCTTACCGGGTTGCTCAATGTGTTTAGGCATGAATGATGATGTGTTAACGCACGGTGACCGCTGCGCTTCTACCAGCAACCGAAACTTTGAAGGCCGACAAGGCCGCGGCAGTCGTACCCACTTAGTCAGCCCTGAATTAGCGGCAGCTTCTGCCATTGCAGGTCACTTTGTTGACTTAACCTCGATTAACTCACAAGTTCAAGGAGCATAACATGGAAAAATTTAACCAACATCATGGCTTAGTTGTGCCATTGGACACGGCGAATGTTGATACCGATCAAATAATTCCAAAACAATTTTTACAAAAAACCACTCGCACAGGTTTTGGCCAACACTTATTTCATGACCGTCGCTATCTAGACAACTTGGGTAACGAAAACAATCCTGAATTTGTCCTTAATAAGCCACAATATCAGGGGGCAAGTATTTTACTCGCTGGTGAAAACTTTGGTTGTGGCTCAAGTCGCGAGCATGCACCTTGGGCGCTGCAAGAATATGGTTTTCAAGTGATTATCGCGTCTAGTTTTGCCGATATTTTCTATGCTAACTGTATCAATATTGGCATTTTACCTGTGATATTACCGGAAGCAGCTATAGCGACGCTATTTCAACAGTCAAAAGAGGGTCTACAACACCTTACCGTTGACTTAGTCGCCAGTACGGTTAAAACAGCCAGTGCACAATATGATTTTACTATTGCGCCTTTTCATAAATACTGTTTAGAAAACGGTGTTGACAGTGTGGGTTGGACGTTAAATAAAATTGCTAAGATAGAAAATTACGAAGCCCAAATGCCAGCTTGGCAGTAGGTAAAAAGATCAACCATCAGCTGTGAAGGCTGATGGTTATCCTTGGTTATCATTAAGAAAACTGCGGCTAATTTTTTACGCTAATTCCAAGTAGATAACGCAGACATAGTGAATTTTTCCCCTCGAAAACTCAGTACTACCCGTTGTGGAAGTATTTCATTAAGCAGTAATTCGCGACTAATATAATCACCTTCATAACGATCGCGGCCATTCACCCTTACCCAGCCTTGCCCATCACTAGCATAAAGATGCATTTCAAACGCCAGCGAAGGCACACCGTCTTGCACCCAAGTTGGCATTTGCGCCAGCGGTATGAGTTCGCTACTGCCTGCTACTACATCTTCGCTAGCATGGTCACTTTGTTTGGTGTGCTCGATAGCCGATTGAAAACTTGCCAATAACTCGTCAGACACCCCGGCTTCAGCTTTAACAACAAAGTTTTCACCCGTCACTTTCTTAGGCTTTAGCGCTGATTTTTGTGCGCTTGTTGGCAGAGCAATTTGCGCGTCGGCTAAGCTACTTTCACTCGCTATATATTGTTCAGTATCGCCTTGTTCATCAGTTAACCCTGCCTGATGACTAACCGTTTTACTCGTCGCTACCGCAAGATCATTTTCAAGCTTAGTGTTACTTGCTTTGGCCTGAGTCGTTTGATCGACAGCCAAGGCAAGCAGATTAGTACCATTATTAGTACCGCTGTTAATATAATGACTCGTACCAGCATCTGCTTGAGCTAATGCTGTAGTAACGACAGCTGGCGCTTCTCGATCAACTAACGGCTCCTGCTCAGTAATAGGATCTGCCTTATTTATAGCCGCACGAGTCACCTTAGTCTCTAAAACAATCCCCTGAGCTTGATATGCTCCCCACCAAACGCCTAGCGCTAAAACTAAGCCTAATGCAGTCACTAGGCCGCCAGCTTTTGCCGACGAATGTTGCCACCAAGGTTTTACCTGAAATTCATCACCTAAGGCATCATGGGCCGCTTGAAGTACAATTTTACGGTTAACCACAGCATTGTTACTGTTATAAGCATTTATCAAAGATCGCTCGGCTAACAAGTTCATTAAACGCGGAATACCGTT
The DNA here is from genome assembly GCF_014077085.1 of Colwellia sp. MB02u-9. Classification (NCBI taxonomy): domain Bacteria; kingdom Pseudomonadati; phylum Pseudomonadota; class Gammaproteobacteria; order Alteromonadales; family Colwelliaceae; genus Colwellia; species Colwellia sp. MB02u-9. Next base: position 76,862 of record NZ_JACGVF010000099.1, on the reverse strand, counting down.
ACAAATTTTATGGATGGCGCTAACGGCACTTTTATCAAAAATATTACGAAAACATTTTGCTACAGACAGGCGATGTTTAAGATATTGCTCAACTTCTTGCCTATTCAGGGGTAATAAATGATAGCGCGCCGTAATTCTTTGCGCTAATTGCCGTAAATCTCGACGCTGCAATAACTGCTGTAATTCAGGTTGACCAATCAAAATCACTTGTAAAAGTTTTTTGGTATTAGTTTCTAAGTTGGTTAATAACCTGAGTTGCTCTAACACTTCAGGTTGCAAATGTTGCGCTTCATCAATAATCAACAAGGTATTAAGATCATCACTATGATTTTTGAGTAACTTTTGTTGTATTTTATCGGTGAGGGTTTTTAAGGTTGCGCCGGTTTTGCGATAACGAATGTTTAATTCATCACAAAGGGTCGCTAACAACTCTTGACTAGATAAAGTGGGATTCAGAATAAAAGCGGCTTGGGTATTTTCTGGCAAGTTTGCCATTAAATGCCGACTCAGCGTGGTTTTCCCCGTGCCTACTTCACCGGTAAGTAAGACAAAGCCACCGGTATCACCTAAGCCATAAGTTAAGTGATTAAGGGCTTCGCGGTGACGATCACTCATAAACAAATAATCAGGGTTTGGGGCAATTGAAAATGGCTTTTCTTCTAAACCAAAATAACTAGTATACATAGGAAATCTTAACTGATGAATCGACCCTGCAAAATTAACCTGAACGCAATCATATGTCAAAAGTCAGTCGCTATTATGTTAAAGTTAAGCAATATAATTTCCTATACATTACACATTTTCAGAGGTTTATAGCGCTCAATGGCAAATATAACACAGCAACTAAACACTTTTTTAGTCGGTGGCGCCGTACGCGATGCTCTCCTGAAACGCCCTGTTGTTGATAATGACTATGTCGTGGTCGGCTCTAGCGTTCAGGAAATGCTCAGCCTTGGCTTTTTACAAGTCGGCAAAGACTTTCCAGTATTTATCCATCCACAAAGTAGACAAGAATACGCCTTAGCTCGCACCGAAAAAAAAGCGGGCCAAGGCTATACCGGCTTTAATTGCGATGCATCAGCCAGCGTTACGCTTGAAGAAGACTTACTGCGCAGAGATCTCAGTATTAATGCTATGGCGATGGATGAAAGTGGTAAAATAATTGATCCTTACAACGGCCAAATAGACCTAGATAATCGCGTATTACGCCATGTTTCCCCAGCTTTTATTGAAGACCCACTACGGGTTTTACGTGTTGCTCGTTTTGCCGCTAGGTATCACGATTATGGTTTTACCATAGCGCCAGAAACATTAGCCTTAATGACCAAACTCAGTGAAAGTGGTGAATTATCCAGTCTTTCTGCTGAACGAATATGGCAAGAAATGGAGCGCAGCTTAGCCGACACTCACCCTGAAGTGTTTTTTCAAGTGTTATATCAATGCCAAGCCCTGAAATCGCTTTGGCCTGATTTACATGATTTATGGGACACTTCAGACCTAGAAAAGTCGCAGGCAAAAATTTGCTCCAGATCGCAGACTATGATGGTACTCAAACAAGCGGTTTTACTCTCTGAAAAAACGACCGTTAGGTTTGCCAGTGTTTGCTATAACCTAGGTCAGTCGTTAACCCAACAAGACAGCTTACCTGCTGATACTGATCATGAAATACCAGGAGTGACTTTAATAGAGGCGGTTTGTAAGCGTTTAAGGGTGCCAACAGCACACAAAAATTTGGCGCTAAAGGTTTGTCAGTTTCACCTGCATGCACATAAAGTATTTCAATTAAAAGCTAGTACTATTTTAAAGCTATATAATCAATTAGATGTTTGGCGAAAACCAGAAGAGTTTGATGATTTTTTACTTTGTTGCCAAGCAGATTTTACTGTTCGCTATGGCTTGGAAATAGCTGAATACCAACAAAAAGAATTTCTCTACACTGGCTTTACAATGCTCAACCGAGTAACAGCCAAGCCTTTTGTTGAACAGGGTTTGAAAGGGCTTGAGATTAAAGCGGCAATAGCAGAGCAAAGACTTGCCGAATTAAATAAATACCAACAAAGTTATATAAAACAACACAACATCTTATCTAATGGCAGTAACTAACCGCTAAACTGGGTGAGTAAGCCACCCCACTCGATTTCTGCTTGTTTTAACCACTAAGTGATTGTTAGTGACGAACATGGCGGTAAGTCAACAGCGTCATGCGGGAGAATTTCTAGAGCAGCATTAATGTTGAGAAATACAAAAGGTATCAGCGAGGCCTGAACATAAAAAAGCCATATCAAATGATATGGCTTTTTAGACTTAATTAACTTTTACATTAAAAGTTATAAGTTGCTTTTACGTAGTAGAAACCACCGTTGTAATCAAATGGTCCACTTTCGTAGTATTCAGCACCTAACTGACCGTATGATTCAGCAGGTAACTTTTGTGCTTCTTGATCAAAGATGTTATTAGCACCAACTGACAAGGTAATACTATCATTTAAGAAGTAGCTTACTTCTGCATCAACAGTAACCGCTGAATCAGCAATCTCGTTCCAACAACCTACAGCACAAGCATCATCAGCATGCGTTGCAAAATACTCACCAAAGTAGTTTACACGAACAAAAGTTGATACATCTTCCCAAGATTGAGAAACAGTAAAGGTAGCGCGATGATCAGGCATACCTTCTTCTAAACGATGAACTTTGCCTTCATTAGTGGTCTCTGGATTAAACTGATCAACCGTTGTTTCATTCCAGTTATACGCTAATGATAACAACGTATCGCCGCCCATTAATGCCATTGTATAGTTTGCAACAACATCAACACCTTGTGTGGTAGTGTCAAAATCATTAGAAAAATACGAAACCGCTGAAATTAGCTCAGGGTTAACAACACCTAATGCTTCAAGCGCTGTGTAGTCAGCTGCTAATACATTGATTTGACTTGACTGTGCTAAACGGTCAGTTACTTCAATGTTGTAGTAATCAAGGGTAAAGAAGAAGTCGTCATATTGATAAACACCACCAAAAGCAAAACTTTTTGACTCTTCTGGCGTTAACTCTTTACCACCGTAAAATTCTGACAATGGGTTAGTTGGCGGCGCAAGGAAAGTTTGAATTAACTCACCAGCAACTAATGAAGTTTGTGTATTAACAACATTGGCTTGACCCACTGTTGGTGCTCTAAAACCAGTACTATGAGAGCCACGTAGTGAAATCTCATCGTTAAGTCTTAATTGTGCAGTTAGCTTGTAATTAGTTGTGCTACCAAAAGTATTAAAGCTTTCGTGACGAACAGCTGCGCCAACTAAAAGGTCTTCTGTTACTTGGGCTTCAACATCAATATAAGCGGCAACATTGCGACGGTCGTTACGACCTTGAGTTTCAGGACCAAAGCCTTTAAAACCGTGTGAGCCAATGTTAAAACCTTGGTCTGCATAAGCACCGGCTTCCCATGAAGCTTTTCCGCCTGAAACTATTTCAAAGCTTTCTTCACGCCATTCAAGACCCATAGCAACGTTAACTGGCTCTTCAAGACCCATATCAAAACCTTTAACTAAATCAAAGTTAAAAGTTTTTTCCATTTGGATATAACTACCGGTATCAAAATCTAACGGTGTATCTAAACCAAGTGATGGGTTTAAAGTATTCTTTAAATTAAATTTAGATTCACTGCGACCTACTGAGCCACTAACATCAAAAAACCAATCTTTTAAGAAACCTTCGTTAATTTCGCCTTTAGTACCAACAGTTAATGAGGTATCTGTGATGTTGCCACCAAATTGTGGAGTATAACCACCTGGCATAATTTGGTTCATTGAGAAACAATTTGGATCAGCTACCATTGCTTGATAGTCAAGGCTATCTAAAACATTACCGTCAGAGCCATCACTATTTTTTGGAATATTAACGACAGCACAAGTACGCGCTGCACCTTCTGATTCGCCAACATCACCTACAAGTAAAGTTTCACCACCATCAACCGAGAAAACATTGCCACGGTTATGTGGGTTACGGTAATAAAAACCACCGGTTACATCACGCTCAGAATAGTTACCAAACATGTAAAATTCTTTATCATTACCAAGATCTAAGCCAACATTACCAAAAAACGTAATATCGTCTTTAACTTCTGGATTACCCCAAATTTGAGCTGGGCTTTGAATAGAAGTATTGCCTTGACTTGCAATGTTTGCTGCATCAGGACGTTGTACACTTCGGCTTGTTGCATCAGCATTTTTTAATTGAAAGCTTAAGTTAACAAAACCATCTTTAGTAAATGGTAAACCAACATTACCGTCTATAATCGTTTGATCACCATCACCTTCGTAATAAGAACCTTGCTTCACAGACATTGAACCGCCATCTGCGTCATCTTTAAGTACAAAGTTCATTACACCAGCAATTGCATCAGAGCCGTATTGTGCAGCAGCACCATCGCGAAGTACTTCAACTTGCTTAATAGCGACACTTGGGATAACTGAAATATCAGGACCTTGTGCGCCATCATTGATGCCACCACCTTGGAAAGCAATAACAGATGCACGGTGACGACGTTTACCATTTAAAAGCACTAATGTTGAATCAGAAGGTAAACCACGTAAATTTACTGGACGAATTAATGATGCAGCATCACTAATAGGTTGTGCACGGGCATTTAAAGAAGGAATTGCGCCTACTAACATATCAAGCATATCACTTGAAGCGTTTTTACCTAGCTCATCACCACCAATGATATCAATTGGTACTGGAGACTCAGCTACTGAACGCGGAGCTGAACGTGAACCAACGACAGCGATACGTTCAATGCTTTCTTTTTTTGCGGCTTCTTCGGCAAAACCTGCGGCAAAACTAGGTGCTGTTCCTAGCGCTAAGCCAATGGCAAGAGCTAAAGTACCAGTACGAAATGTTGTAGACATGTTGTTTTCTTCCTAATATATTTGAATATGTTTTTAATAATTATTTATTTAATAATTATCTATTTTATAATTTTATTTTTACCCATTTCGCTTATCACAAAAATTTATATTGTTGTAAACAATCAAAACAGCTTGCTGCTTTATAAAACAGCTAGAAATACTTTACAAGTAGTCTTTTTCACTGGCCTTTAACATTGAATCTATAAAAAGAATTAATATGCAAATATAGTCAAAATTTATGCAAAACACATCAGCATAGTCAATTACACTGCAGCCTACAGCGCTTATGCGTTAGAATGAAATATACCAGCGAAGCATGTGCGAAGATTTTCGTATTAAATTAAATATTATCTGCATATTTAATCAATAAAAAAAAACATAAAAAAAATGAACTTTTTCTAAAGTCAGCATTTACTGAGGCAAAAAGCCTAGTTAAAGTTAAGTTATCAATATTAATTTTTTGTTTGTTTTGGTCTTTAGGGGCAGTCAGTAATTTGCTCAATAGCTAGTGATATAGTGAACCAAACATAAAAAAAGCTCCAATTTAGGAGCTTTATTAATTCAATAATACGACAGTTTAATCAGCGGCTAAAACAGTAGCGCTTACTGCACCAAAACCTATGCGCGCGGCCCCGATTTTTTCACACCAACCTTTCATAATGACACAATCGCCATCTTCTAAGAAAGTACGAGTTTCACCATTAGGCAAGTGAATAGGCTCTGAGCCAGCATTCGATAATTCAAGCATTGAACCGGCTTCTTCTGGTTTAGGGCCCGACTGTGTACCGCTACCAAACATATCACCTGAGCGCAGGTTACAACCATTAACCGTATGGTGCGCTACCATCTGCGCCACGGTCCAATATGAATCTTTAAAATTTGATTGCGACAATTGCACCGGTGCTTGCTTGGCATTACGCATGGTCTCAGTTTCAATTAATACCTGTAAGCTTAAATCTAAAGAACCAAAGTCTCGATTGTGCTCTGACTCTAAGTAAGGCATAGGCTGAGGATCCGCTGCGTCACGTGTCCATGTTGACCGATAAGGTGCTAAGGCTTCTGACGTTACAATCCACGGAGAAACTGTTGATGCAAAGCTTTTTGACAAGAATGGCCCTAAAGGTTGATATTCCCAACCTTGAATATCTCGTGCTGACCAATCATTAAATAAACACATACCAAAAACATGATCTTCGGCATTTTCGATGCTAATAGGCTCACCCAAAGCATTACCCTTACCAATAAATATACCCACTTCCATTTCATAATCTAAACGCTTACATGGACCAAAAGAAGGCTCTGTTGCTGTTGGTGCCTTAGTTTGTCCTTTAGGACGCTTAAAGTTACTACCAGAGATCTCAATTGAAGAAGAACGACCATGGTAACCAATAGGAACCCATTTATAATTGGGTAACAACGGGTTATCGGGACGGAACTTGCTGCCAACCGATGTGGCATGATGAATCGAAGTGTAAAAATCAGTGTAATCACCAATTTGACATGGCAAAGCAAATTCAACATCGGTTTGTGCGATTAAACATGATGCTACTTTCGTTTGTAATGCTGACCCTTGGGTTAATGCTTGTGATAACGCTTGGCGTAAAGCGCTCCAAAAACGGTTACCCATCGCCATAAAAGCATTTAACTGAATGTGACAGCATTGCTCCAGCGCTAATTGTGTGTCGCCAGCAAAAATATCCAAGGCGAATAGCGCTTTTAAATCAATAACCTGATCACCAATGGCTACACCTGCTCGACAGTCTTCTTTACTGTCTTTTCGCTTAAAACTAGCAAAAGGTAGGTTTTGTATTGGAAAGTCACAATTTTCTACATTGGCAGACTCTACCCAGCTAGTTAAAGCCGGGTTGTGCGTTTCATTAAGTAAATTGGTGTTAGACATGGGCTAAACAACTCCAGAAAAAATAGGTAAAATACGTGTTTACAATACACGTTATTAAATAGCAATGCGCCGTATTATAACAAGCGTTCTCATAAAGGCTATGCCAAGAAAATATACTTGATAAACAGCTGTCAACAATATGTGGCAGGGCCAAGTTTACAGCCACACTTGACTTGCCATTAAAAAAAATGATCTAAATACTATTCGCCAGAATCGACATTTGCTAGAATGCTGCCGATTTATCAATATATGGTAAAATTAGCACGCCTGCCTTAGCGGTAGGTTAACATTCAATCTATAGCTCCTGACTTACTATCAGGCTCGCTCAATGGGTCAATAAAATATGAATAACATTACCGTTTGCGCCTTATATAAATTTGTTCGCTTAGAGAACTTCGACGCTATTAAGCCACCTTTGCTACAAGTGATGGAAGACAATGCAGTTAAAGGCACCTTACTTTTAGCGCTTGAAGGTATCAACGGCACTATCGCTGGATCACAAATTGGCATAGACGCCGTACTCGCCTTTATTAACAGTGACAGTCGTTTATCTGGCGTGTCAGCTAAATGCTCGTTTCATCAAGACAACCCTTTTGCTCGCACGAAAGTTAAATTAAAAAAAGAAATTGTCACCATGGGTGTCGAAGGTATAGATCCAACACTTACCGTTGGCACTTATGTTAAACCCAAAGATTGGAATGCCCTTATTTCTGATCCCGAAATGCTCTTGATAGATACCCGCAATGATTACGAAGTAGAAATTGGCAGCTTTAAAAATGCTATCAACCCAAATACCGAAAGCTTTCGTGAATTTCCTGAATATGTCGCGAAAAATTTAGATAAAAATAAACACAAAAAAGTCGCTATGTTCTGCACCGGCGGTATACGTTGTGAAAAGTCCACCGCCTATCTAAAAGAGCAAGGCTTTGAAGAAGTTTACCATCTAGAAGGTGGCGTATTAAAATACCTTGAAGAAGTCCCTGAACAAGACACCATGTGGCAAGGCGAATGCTTTGTATTTGACAGCCGAGTGGCCGTTAACCATGATTTAGAACGTGGTCAATATGACCAATGCTATGCCTGTCGTTATCCAATTACAGCAGCAGAAAAAACCAGCGAGCATTATATTCAAGGCGTAAGTTGCCCACGTTGTTATGATAAATACACTGACGAGCAAAAAAGTGGCTTTCAGGAGCGTGAAAAACAAATCAACCTTGCTAAAGCGCGTGGTGAAGAACATATTGGCGGCGACATAAAACAAGTAATAGCCGAGCGTCGAGCCACTAAAAGTGCCAGTAAACAGGCTCAGAAAAAATAGGTTTTTTGCCAACAGATCAAACGAACTAAATAAAATGCCTGCTAATTAGCGGGCATTTTTATGTCTGATAAAAATACTTACCGGCCCAGTAACATCAATAACATCAATAATATCAACAACAATAATATCAACAACAATAATCAAGAGAGAGCAAAGGTAAATTTCAGCCAAAAAAAAACCTCAACATATAAATGTTAAGGCTTTAGATTTTTTACTAAAATATTTTTTACTAGAATGCTTTTTACTAGAATATAATATGGTGCCTTGACCCGGAATCGAACCAGGGACACGAGGATTTTCAATCCTCTGCTCTACCGACTGAGCTATCAAGGCACTGTCTTTAAATGAATAAACCAGATAAACATAGTATTCACTTTGAAAGAAGCGACATAGTATCGGGAATTAAACTCGCTCGCAAGCCATTTTATTGACTTGTATTGATAATTACTTGATATAGCATAAAAAAACAGCAGTCATGCCATTATCTCAACTCATAGCAATCCTATTACCTCACCCACCTCATCACTCTTGCACATTGACGAACAGGTTATTACAAGCAGCTAAGTCAATGCAGTAATACCTGAGCAATTACCGAGCCGTACTAATGCCACGAAAAATACCACAAAAAATGCCGCGAAAAAGTGCATACCGGAAAGGCCTAAACATTATCATGCTTTCACATCTACGTGCATCTAAGCACTGATGCCGTGGAGCCAGGGATGGCTAGGAAAGGGCTAAAGATAAAAAAGCCAGCATATTTGCTGGCTTGATTTACGTTTTCATACTTAGCCTATTAGCTAAATATACCTTTCATTATCCAGAAGAAGATAATGGAAAGACCTGCACCTATAGGTAATGTAATCACCCAAGAGATAACAATATTACGCACTACACCTAAATTAATAGCAGCAATACCACGCGCCATTCCTACCCCTAGCACCGCACCCACTAATGTTTGTGTGGTTGAAATAGGTAGGCCTGCACCTGAAGCAATAACGACTGTACATGCAGCGGCTAACTCAGCAGCAAAACCTCGACTCGGTGTTAAGTGAGTAATCCCAGTACCAATAGTGGCCATAACACGATGACCAAACAATGCAAGACCGGCAACAATACCTAAACCACCCAGTGGTAAAATCCACCAAACTAGTGAAGCTTTCTTGGCAATTTCACCACCGTTATCGACAATACTAACGACAGCAGCTAATGGCCCAATGGCATTGGCAACATCATTTGAACCATGAGCAAACGCCATACAACAAGCGGTTACTATCATCAAGACAGCAAATACTTTTTCAACATTAGCGTAATGTGTAGTTTTATCTGCTTTTTCATCAAATTTAAGACGAGTGATAAAATACTTACCAATAATAGCAACAATAACAGCGACAATAATCGCTAGGTAATAGCCACCAGCGCCAGCAATTTCAAAGTTATAAAAACCTAAGTTTATATTCTCTAAACCTATATGTTTTAAACCTTTTTTAATGGTCACTAACGATAAAACAAAACCCGCTAAGAACATGTAAAACGGCACATAACGTTTTGCTTGTTCTAATGGTTTGTCGGTATCAAAAATGAGTTTTTGTGCACTATTAAAAATAATAAAAGCAATAACACCCGAGATCAACGGTGTAACAACCCAACTACCCACAATACCGCCTACTTTACCCCAAGCGACTGTATCAGGGCTTATGCCGATGGCAGCAAAGCCGATAATAGCGCCAACAATTGAGTGAGTAGTAGATACCGGCCAACCTAAAACAGACGCTACTAACAACCAAGTAGCGGCGGCTAATAAGGCAGAAATCATACCAAAGACTAATAATTCAGGGATATCGACAAATAACGCTGGGTCAATAATGCCCTTACGTATGGTTGATGTAACTTCACCACCGGCTAAATATGCACCAGCAAATTCGAAAATCATTGCAATAATAATAGCTTGCTTAATGGTTAATGCTTTTGAACCAACTGATGTTCCCATAGCATTAGCAACATCGTTTGCACCTATGCCCCATGCCATAAAAAAGCCGACAGCAGCGGCGATCATGACTAACGTAGAGCCATGAGTGAGTAAAATTTCCATAAGTCAGCCTTATTTTCTAGCTAAAAGAATTTCTAAACGTGCGCCAACACGTTCGGCAAGATCAGCTAAGTCGCCAACCCAATCAATGATTTGATATAAAAACATCACATCTATGCAATTTAAATCTTTTTCAATATTTAGTAAATCTTTACGTAATTTAATTTGCATACCATCTGTTTCATCTTCAATTTCATCAAGTTGACTGATCATTTTAGTGACCAAATCAACTTCGCGACCACGAAATCCAGTTTCTAATAAGTCATCCAGTTCATTTATTGCATCTGCGGCTTTTTCAGCTGCGTCGATACTACGCGCTACATAAGCAATAAACTGCGCTTGTAATTCGGTAGGAATGGTTAATTTTCGGCCAAAGATACGTCCGGCAATATCCTTTGCGCGATTGGCAATTTTGTCTTGTTGAGATAATAACTCTAGTAAATCAGCACGATCGACGGGCATAAATAAACCGCCTGGAAGTTCTAAGCGAATTTGACGTTTTAAATCGTCAGCATCACATTCCAATTTAGAAATTTTCTTACGAATTTTTCCTGCACTGCTCCAATCTTCTTCGGTCACTGCCGCGAAAAAAGGCACAAGCTGACTACAACACTTATGTACTATTCGAATATGTTTTTCTAAGGGTTTAATTGGCGACTTTGCAAATATGCCAATTATCGAGTTTCTGGCCATAATTAATTTCCAGGAGCTTAAGCTCTTTGTTTTTTATTCGACGCGGATATTAAAGCATTTGAAAGTGAATTCAAAGGTTTTATCACAAGACAGTGGCTGTTTATAGCATGATTGTTGATTATCTGTGCCATTAAAAGTATAGACATTATTAGCCATACAATAGCCAATAATGTCTATAACTAAATACATTAATTTAAGTTAATGATTTAAGATAAAGACTCGAAGTCTTCAGGTGTGGTATGACGCACCGATTTACCTTTGACAAAATAAATAATGTATTCACAAATATTTTGACAACGGTCACCAATACGCTCTAACGCTCGGGCTGACCAAATAACACTCATCACTTGTGGAATTGAACGTGGGTCTTCCATCATATAAGTCATAAGTTGGCGCATTAAGGCTTCATATTCACGATCAATTTTATCATCGTTTTTATGTACTTTAATCGCTGCTTCAACATCCATGCGAGTAAACGCATCCAAAGTGGCTTGTAAAAAGGTTAATACATGACGACCCAAATTATCCAAATTCGATAATAGGTCTTTATGCTTACCTGATAAGCTTTCTAAGGTGACATTAGCAATTTTACCTGCTTCATCGCCAATACGCTCTAAATCAGTAATGGTTTTTACAATCGCCATCACTAGACGTAAGTCACCTGCTGCTGGCTGACGCTTGGCAATGATACGCGTACACTCATCATCAATAGTCACTTCGGCGTTATTAATCAAATAGTCGTTGTTGAGCACTTTTTTCGCTAGCGCTTCATCCGCATCACAAACCGATGTTAGTGCATCAGCTAGCTGTTTTTCAACCAAGCCACCCATGTGCATAACATGATTCATAATACGTTCTAAGTCTTCGTTAAACTGGCCAGAAATATGACGACCAATATTTAAATTATCCACGGTATAACCCTCTGTTTATCGTCAATTTTATTTAACCGTAACGGCCAGTAATATAATCTTCTGTTTTCTTCTTTGCTGGCGTCGTAAACAAGGTATTGGTGTCACTATACTCAATAAGATCACCCATATACATAAAGGCAGTTTGATCTGACACACGCGCCGCTTGTTGCATATTATGGGTAACAATTACCACAGTAAACTGTTTCTTTAAATCATTGATCAATTCTTCAATGGTTAAAGTTGAAATAGGATCCAAAGCTGATGTTGGTTCATCTAATAATAACACTTCAGGTTCAATAGCAATAGCGCGCGCAATCACTAGACGTTGTTGCTGACCACCCGAAAGCCCCAAAGCACTCTCATGTAACCTGTCTTTAACCTCATTCCACAACGCCGCACTACGCAAGGCTTTTTCTACCGCTTCGTCTAGCACACGGCGATTGTTGACCCCGGTGATACGCAAACCATAAACAACATTTTCATAGATAGATTTAGGGAAAGGGTTTGGCCGTTGAAATACCATACCTACTTTACGACGCAAAGCCGCCACATCGGTATGGCGATCGTAAATATTCTCACCATTAAGGTTTATTTCACCTGTTATTTTACAAATATCGACTAAATCATTCATCCGGTTGATGCAACGCAACAAGGTTGACTTGCCACAACCACTGGGTCCGATAAAAGCAGTGACTTGCCCCTTAGGAATCGACATTGAAATATTTTGCAATGCTTGCTTGTTACCATAATATAAGTCTAGGTTCTTAATTTCTAAAGCGACTTGCTCTGGCGACAGGTTATTAAGATCTAGCTTAACCCTGTGTTCTGATAATTTTTTTGGGGTAACAGAAATCATAGTATTCTCTTTAAATCTTGTTCAATAGATAGGAATTACTTCCCGTGCATCTTTTAATTTTTTAAATTGCTTGGTTTTATCGTCTGAGCTTATTGATCTAACATACGATATTTTTCCCGCAAGCGATTACGAATCGAGACCGCGGTTATATTCAAAGCAACAATAATACTCACCAATAATAATGCCGTGGCATAAACCAAAGGTCTGGCCGCTTCAACATTGGGGCTTTGAAAGCCAACATCATAAATGTGAAAACCTAAGTGCATAAATTTACGGTCTAAATGTAAAAACGGGAAGTTACCATCCAGGGGTAAGTTTGGCGCCATTTTCACCACACCAACTAACATCAATGGCGCAACTTCACCTGCCGCACGTGCTATGGCTAAAATAATGCCGGTCATAATCGCCGGACTCGCAATAGGTAAAATAATACGCCATAAGGTTTCAGCTTTAGTGGCGCCTAAAGCTAAGCTACCGTGTCGCATAGCAGAAGGAATACGCGATAAGCCTTCCTCAGTTGAAACAATAACTACAGGTAAGGTTAAAATAGCCAAGGTAAGCGCTGACCACATCACGCCTGGCGTACCAAAGGTCGGGCTAGGCAGTGTTTCAGCATAAAACAAATCGTCTAAGCTACCCCCCACCATATAGACAAAGAAACCTAAACCAAATACCCCATAAACAATAGAGGGTACACCTGCAAGGTTAATGACGGCAATGCGTAGTAGTTTTGTGAGCGCATTGTTACCGGCGTATTCATGCAAATAAATGGCGGCAACAACACCTAATGGCGAAACAATCACTGTCATTAACAGCACCATTAATACCGTACCGAATATTGCCGGAAATACACCACCTTCGGTGTTCGCCTCTCGCGGATCTTCGCTAACAAATGCCCCAATTTGACTAAAAAACATTTTCAGCTTTTCAAACACGTTGAGTTTATTATTAAAGGTAACCTGTAATACATCTTCAAAATTAATGGTAACTTTTTGTCCATCCATAGCGCGCACAACAATTTGGTCACGGGAGATTTTCTCACGTAAAGCCATCAACTGCTCTTCTAGCACACTATAATCAGCCTTTAAGCCTGCCACTTTATCTTTAAACTCTTGCTGCAATTGCGGAGTAAGCGTGTCATCAAGTATATGCTTGCGCTCTTCTAAGCGCGTGCGTTCTATTTGATAGTTAATGGCGCCAATATCAGACTTTTGTAAGTCTTCCATTTCAGCTTGAAAGTCACTAACTCGCTCAACGAGCTGTAACATTTCATTTTGCTCTACCACCTGACCATCTAGAATAACTTCCTCGATAAAGCCATAGAAATTACCATTAGTGCGACGCTCAATAACCACTAACTCTTCAGGTAAAGAGGTGTTATTAATTTGCGGTACTAAAATCCAGCGAAAGTCTAAACTGACTAATTCACGGTTACCGGTTTTAATTAATAGTCGCTCAATAGTTTCAGCTGACTCGTCAATATTGAGATTTAGATGTACCAACTGTGATGCAGGTATACTTTCTCTTTCGTAAATTTCACCAATAACCGTTAAATTTTTACCTTGCTCATCAGTCATTTCAAACTGATAAATATCTGCTGGCCAAAAATAACTTAAACCGCGCCAGGCGATTAACCCCAGTAAACCTAAAACCGATATCAGGCTGATGCTAACACCACCTGCTGACAACCACACCCAAGGAGAGCCAGACTTAAACCAATTATTCATGCTATGTCGCCTTCCTTACAATGAGCTATATTTTTCACGCAAACGCTGACGTACAAATTCAGCTAGCGTATTGACTACAAACGTAAATACAAATAAAACAAATGCGGCCAAGAACAGAATACGATAATGAGAACTACCCACTTCCGATTCTGGCATTTCAACCGCAATATTTGCTGCAAGTGTTCTCATGCCTTGGAAAATACTCCAATCAAGAATCGGGGTATTACCGGTTGCCATTAACACAATCATGGTTTCTCCCACCGCACGGCCAAGTCCCATCATAACGGCAGAAAATATGCCTGGGCTGGCGGTCAGTAACACCACTTTAATTAAGGTTTGCCATTGAGTGGCGCCTAATGCCAAAGAACCACTGGTTAAATGCCTAGGGACACTAAAAATAGCATCTTCAGCCATAGAGAATATCGTAGGAATAACCGCAAATCCCATGGCAATACCCACAACTAAAGCATTTCGTTGGTCAAAACTAATGCCTAAATCATTAGTAATATATTGGCGAACATCACCACCAAACAAGTGTAATTCAAGCACAGGAGATAAGGCGAATGCCGCATAAGACGCCAGTAAAATAGCCGGTATTAAAATAATAGGTGCCCATGTTTCAGGAATAAGTGTTTTGTATTTTCGAGGTAATTTGTGCCATGAGAAAGCGGTAATAAACACTGAGGATGGAATAAAAACCAGCAATAAGCAGATAGCCGGTAAGTAAATTTCAATAATAGGGGCTAACCAAAGTCCAGCCAAGAAACCTAGAATAACGGTTGGCAAGGCTTCCATCATCTCAATGGTCGGTTTAACTTTTCTGCGCATACCAGGCGTCATAAAGTAAGCCGTATAAATGGCGGCAGTTAAGGCAATAGGTACGGCAAACATCATAGCGTATGA
Source organism: Colwellia sp. MB02u-9 (assembly GCF_014077085.1). NCBI lineage: Bacteria > Pseudomonadati > Pseudomonadota > Gammaproteobacteria > Alteromonadales > Colwelliaceae > Colwellia > Colwellia sp. MB02u-9. The sequence goes on along the minus strand of NZ_JACGVF010000099.1, from coordinate 61,562 downwards.
TGCGGCTTTAATGGTACCAAACGAAATGGGCACCAAAGAAAATTTTGCTTCAAAATCATCAGAGCCAGAAGTAGATTGCCAAATAAACTCAGGTTCAGGATAACTTTCATACCAAACTTCTTGCCAAAGTGCTTGCCAAGTAACTTCTGGGTGCTCATTTTTGACAGAGAAAATAGCCAATTCGTTGTTCGAAAATACCACTAAACCATCGGCACGAGGGGCAATAGAAAGCGCTTGAGCATTACCTTGGTGTAAATTACCACGCCATAAATCTGCTTCGCTGGTGGTATAAAACATGCCCATTTCACCTGACGGTGTTTCGGTATAAAAGCTTTTACGATATTGCTCGGTATATATGGCGGTTATCGGTTCATTGTCACTCACTTTGAAACGACGGATTTCTTTAAATTCACGCCCTTCATCTGTGGCAACTTCGAACCATTGACTGACTGAACCATTGTCATCGCCTAATAAAATTGAGCTACCACCTGACAATAACGCCATACTGGTAATATGATTAGGTGTTGATTTATTTTGTGCCAGTTGCGGAATAATGGTCGCTTTTAGCTCGGGTTCATAATCTAATGAAAACACAGCGACTTGATCATTTTGGCGAACAAACGCCATAGACAAACCTGACGATACCAAAATATCATTAACCTGCTTTGCCTCATAATCAATTTCTTGATATTGCACGTCATACGCCGTGTCGTAATTAAAGTCATCTTCAGCTAACAAGGTAGTTTTAATCAGGCGATTATCTTGGGTAAAAGCAACGAAAATTGCTTTTTCATCATCCATAGCAAATGACAGCTTGGTAATTGCTGCATTATTTTCATCAATAGGTAAATATTCTTTACCTAACGGATAACGAATACTAGGAATAATGACCCTTTTACCACTGGTGAAATTAGCCGTAAAACTGGGGACAATAAGCTGAACATTGCCAGCACTGTCAATTAATAGCTTTTGCTTTTGCCCCACATTAATCAGCTGCGCTAGGCTTTCGCCATCAGCAACCAATGGTTGAGAAAGTATTTTGTCACCGGCTTTATGCCCGTCACCATCAACTAATTGATAAAAGTTAATCTTGCCTTGTTCAGTAATGCTATAGGCGACTTCTTTTAATTCATCAACGCCTGTTGCTAGCACTTTATATTCTTCGTTGATAACAAATTTTGCGGTTACATCAACTTTTGCAGATTCAAAGATAGGTTTAATTACGTAGAGTAAATACATGAATATTAATACTAGCGTAAATAAAACACTGATACCGCCTAAGGTAATTATCCATTTTGCTAATGAATTTTTCACTTTGCGATAGTTTGCTGATTTAGAAGCAATGGCCACTTAAAAACACCTTCAACTATGATAATTTTTTAACTGCGGCTATTGTAAGACAGCAACATGACAGTTTTGTGACAAGGTGTTTTTTTATCTCACACCGCCATTAAAAATAACAGCGACAACTTGCTAGTTTTTAGTTATGTTATGACTTATTAAATGTTATTAAATGTTATCAATGAAATAACCAAACCTATTAAAATAACCGCGCATTGGGCAGAAGGAAAAATAACAACATGAATATTAATAAAATAATGCAACGTAATTTAATAACGTTAGAGTTAGATGACAGCTTAGAGAGTGCTAAAAACTTGTTTGATCAACATAATATTCATCATATTTTGATCAAAGATAAAACCACCTTAACAGGCATTATTACCGACCGTGATTTATGGAAAAACTTAAGCCCCACTATAGGTACGCGTAAACAAACCCCGCAAGATAGTTTTATATTGAATAAAAAAGTGCATTTAATCATGGCTCGTGAACTGATCACCGCAACAGAAGATGTCAGCTTATCTGAAGCAGTATTGCTATTTCATGATCATAAAATATCTTGCCTGCCTATTGTTGATGAAAATAAATGTGCTATTGGTGTTATTACTTGGCGCGATATCATCAAGGTCATTGCGGTGCAATATCGTCGCAAAAATCAAGACAACGGTAAGTAATAATACCCAAATTTATTAATCGCTCTAGTGTAATAAACAGTAAAACCGCGATAGAAACTTAACAGCTAGCAGATAACATCGAACAGCCCGCTTTGTGTTTAGCTTATGCAGGAGGTTTTTCAGCAAAGCTCTCAAATGCTGGCTGCTCATCATAACGCTTAGATAACACTCCTTCTCATTAGTGCAGAAAATCATTGCTGCAGAAAATATCACTTTTCTGCTCTGCCAACTCAATGGTTTGCTGCGCTAAATACTTACCTAATAACTCTTTAGCATTAGTTGCATTCAATCGTGTGTAGCAAATAGTTTTTAGCAAATCATGCTTAATAAATTACCTTTAATAAGACGTTATTAATAAAATGAGTTAGCCGTTTTAATTTAGTCGCTTAAATACAGACTAAAAAAATACATAAAAAACCATCACAGTGTATAAACGAGTGAAATTTAATTTATATTTCAATCTATATTTCAATACTATACAGCTGAAGATGTTTAATCTAACGCCCTAAAGCAGATATTAAATGCCTATTTTGAGTGCTTACTTGTAAATATCTTTTCATAAAAATGTTACTGATTGTTATAAAAACTGCTAGGTTAAGTCTCAGAGAGATATACTGGTATTAAGCCAAATAACAGGGATGAGATGGGATGTACGTATGGCCTATAAAAAAAATATAGCTGCTTTATTGCAACAAGTGCATGAAATGACTAGTGTGCTCGATAATATTGGCTCCTATGTTTATTGCAAAAATTTAGCCGGTAAATACACCTATGTTAATGCCGATGTTGCCGCGTTATTTCAAACCTCTGTTCAAGATATTATAGGTAAAGATGATAGCTACTTTTTTGATTTAAATGTGCTTGATGAATTGCTTAAAAACGATCGTAAGGTTATTTTTGGTAAAGTTTCGTTAGCTTTTGAAGAAAGTAATCTGATTAAATCTACCGGCAAAGTGCACACCTATAAAACCATTAAAAATCCTATATTCAATGAGATGGGCGAAATTATTGGTCTTTCAGGGATATCGACAGATATTACCATGCAAAAATTACTAGAAGAGGATAATCAGGATCAAAAGCATTTATTCGACGTTATTTTAAATAATATTGATGCCTACATTTACATGAAAGACGCTAAACGCCGCTACCGATATGTTAATAGGCGCGTAGCCGAACTGATTGGTCTGCCTGCAGAAGAAATTATTGGTAAACTTGATACCGATGTTGTTTCGCCGAGCTATGCCGATCACTTTTGGCAAACTGACAAACTCGCATTTGAGGGCAACGAAAAAGTAGTGATCAACGAAACATTAGAGTCACCTGACAAGAAAACGCAACATTACCTCAGCACAAAAGTACCTTTCCAATTAAGAGGTGATATGAGAACTATGATAGCCTTTTCCACCAATGTCACTGAACTATATCAACTGAAAGAAAAATTTGAACAACTGGCTAATACCGATGTATTGACCAGTATCTACAACCGTCGTTATTTTTTTGATAATGCTAATCGAGAGTTCAACCGGGCGAAAAGACACCAACAAGCACTGGCTGTTATCTCGTTAGATGTTGACCACTTTAAGACTGTTAACGATCAATATGGCCACCCTGTTGGCGATCAAGTGTTAATCAAAATTGCGCAACTCATTACTCCCACTATCAGAGCCGAAGATATTTTTGCCCGAATAGGCGGAGAAGAGTTTTCAATATTACTACCCAACATTAGCCTGTCTCAAAGCTTGCAAGCCGCAGAAAGATTACGCGACTTATTGGATAAAAAGCCAATACTTATTAACAAAAACATTATGTTATCAATAAAAATTAGTTTGGGGGTTTCGGTGTTAAAAGCTAGCGACAATTGCTTTCAAGATCTCTATGCCCGCTCTGACAGTGCTTTATATCAAGCTAAGTCTCAGGGGAGGAATCACGTATATTTAATCGACTAATCATCAAAGCCTTAAGCGCATTAAAACCCAAGCGATTAATTTGCGATGCCAAACACAGATAGCTTTTAGCTTAACGACATCAAGCCCATAAAACCTCATTGCCAACAAGGTCACTATTAACCTAGAATAGCGACATTACTCACACTGTCTAAAAAAGGTTTTTCATGGCACAACCATTACCCGATAAATTCATCATGTCGATGAACCGCGTTTCCAAGGTAGTTCCACCTAAACGCACAATTTTAAAAGACATCTCACTTTCTTTCTTTCCTGGTGCAAAAATTGGTGTGCTAGGTCTCAATGGCTCAGGTAAATCTACCTTACTGCGTATTATGGCCGGTCTTGATACCGAATTTGAAGGTGAATCAAAAGCACTTCCAGGTACTAACATAGGTTATTTGCCACAAGAGCCAATATTAGACGAAGAAAAAACCGTCCGTGAAATTGTTGAAGAAGCCGTTTCTGAAGTAAAAAATGCCATAGCACGATTAGACCAAGTCTATTCAGACTACGCAGAGCCCGATGCCGACTTTGACGCTTTAGCAAAGGAACAAGGGCAATTAGAAGATATTATCAATAGCCAAGACGGCCACAATATCGACAACGTCTTAGAGCGCGCCGCTGATGCTTTACGTTTACCTGAGTGGGAACAAAAAATTGGTGTACTTAGTGGTGGTGAACGTCGTCGTGTTGCACTTTGTCGTTTGTTATTACAAAAACCTGATATGTTGCTACTTGATGAGCCCACCAACCATTTAGATGCTGAATCTGTTGCCTGGTTAGAGCGATTCTTACATGACTATCCTGGTACCGTCGTTGCTATTACGCATGATAGATATTTCTTAGATAATGTCGCTGGTTGGATCCTTGAGCTTGATAGAGGATATGGTATTCCTTATGAAGGCAACTATTCTTCATGGTTAGAGCAGAAAAACACCCGTTTAGAACAAGAAAGTAAAACTGAAAGTGCCTTGCAAAGAACCATTAAACAAGAACTTGAATGGGTACGCTCAAATCCAAAAGCGCGTCAGTCAAAAAGCAAAGCCCGTATGGCTCGCTTTGAAGAGCTTAATAGCCAAGATCATCAAAAGCGTAATGAAACAAACGAGCTGTACATCCCACCAGGACCTCGTTTAGGTGATAAAGTATTAGATGTTAAGAACTTAACCAAATCTTTTGGGGATAGAGTACTGATTGATAACTTAAGCTTTAGCGTACCTAAAGGGGCTATTGTCGGTATTATCGGACCAAACGGTGCTGGTAAATCAACCTTATTTAAAATAATGTCAGGTGCTGAACAGCCAGACTCTGGTCATGTAGAACTCGGTGATACCGTTAAGCTTGCTAGTGTTGATCAGTTTCGCGATGACATGGACAACAGTAAAACCGTATACCAAGAAATATCTCAAGGCCATGAAATCTTACAAATTGGTAGTTTTGAAATTCCAAGTCGTGCTTACGTTAGCCGCTTTAACTTTAAAGGTAATGATCAACAAAAGATCATTGGTGACTTATCTGGTGGTGAGCGTAACCGTGTTCATTTAGCCAAATTAGTGCAAACAGGTGGTAACGTATTACTGCTCGATGAACCCACCAACGATCTAGACGTTGAAACCTTGCGTGCACTAGAAGAAGCGCTGTTAGAATTTCCAGGCTGTGCCATGGTTATTTCCCATGACCGTTGGTTCCTTGACCGCATCGCCACCCATATTTTAGATTACCGTGATGAAGGCAACATCAACTTCTATGAAGGAAATTATACAGAATACGAAGAATGGTTGAAGAAAACTTATGGTCCAGCAGCAGCTGAACCACATAGAATAAAATATAAAAAAATAGGTTAACTAACTAGTTAACAACAAGTAAAAGGCACCTTAATAAATTAATTAAGGTGCCTTTTTATTAGAATAGGGCTATGCTGAGTAAATCACTTTTTGATAATTAAACTCATTTTGATAATGAAAATCAATGCAAAATAGACGCCAATTTACACGTATTCTTTTTTCTATACCGGCAGAGTTAGCAATAGAGCAGCAAGTATTTAATGTCAATATTCATGATATATCATTAAAAGGCGTTTTAATTTTTGCTGATACTAAAGGCCTATTCCTTGAAAAAAAATTGGGTTTACTATCACTTAAATTAGATGACTTTGGCGCTAAAATCATCATGGAAGTCACCGTTGCTCATCAAGAAAGCAATAAAATTGGACTGCAATGCAATGGTATTGATATTGACAGTGTGAGTTTATTACGGCGCTTAATTGAACTGAACCTTGCAGACGATAAGCAATTTCATAAAGAACTGTCACAGCTAACTCGACCTTAATTAATACGCGCAACTTCAACTAAATTTTCAAAGGATTTATTATGAATCATCTTATTATATCTTTCATCACCGCAGATCGCCCTGGCATAGTCAAAGTATTATCTGACCTTATCAGTCAGCATAAAGCCAATTGGCAAGAGTCTAGTTTACATCAGATATCAGGCGTTTTTGCTGGCGTGATCGACATTGCCGTTGCCCCTGAAAGCTCAGCAGCATTATCGAGTGAACTCGCGGCCTTAACCGGCTTTAAAATGCAAATAGAACATGTGCAACCTAATGACTCAGTACCTGAAACCTTGCTTGTTTTAGAACTAACGGCAAACGATAGAGCGGGCATAATTCAAGAAATATCTTCTACTATTCATCATCATGGTGGTAATTTACTTAAACTGGTGAGTACACAAGAAAGCGCACCACATGCCGGCCATAAATTATTCAAAGCAAAAGTTACTATTTCGACTAATACAAAAGCTATCGACTCTATGATTGATGCGCTTGAAAACCTCGCCGATGACTTGATGGTAGATATTTCTCGCTAAAAAACTAACTATTGCCCAAGACGCTAGCAATGCCTTAACTTGTTTTTCATACTGTTTTATATGTTTTTATATTATTTTATAAAAATATTATTACTCTTTCATATCGACTTAAAGCTTCTATTAATACCCTGGTGCTATGTTCTTATATAAAGGTAAGTTCGTAGCATATTACATAGCGCAATGACCAAGATGGCAAAGAATGGCAATGTGATGGCAGTATTGCCAACATGGAGGTTGGTGCTTAGTTTTTGTCTGGGAAAAAATGATCGTTCGTCCTGAACATGCCCCCTGCTGTGCATCCATGCACCCGCGATATATCCTGCATCCTGAACATAGCGGCTCTTTCACATCCATGTGATCGCAGCATACCCTTCGTCCTGAATATCGCTGCTCTTTCACATCCATGTGATCGCAGCATACTGTTCGTCCTGAACATAAAAAGTCCGCAATCATTGCTGATTGCGGACTTTTTTATTTGCTAAGCTTCTATGCGCTAAGTTTCTATGCGCTAAACTGGTATAGGCTAGTTTTTTATAAGCCTAATTTTTTAAATTCTTTTGCAGCAACTGAAGCAGGTAATGGAATATAACCATCTTTTTCTACAATGTCTTGGCCTGATTTTGACAAGACCATTTTCAAAAATTCAGCTTCCATAGGTGCTAAAGGTTTGATCGGGTGCTTATTAACGTAAACATATAAAAAGCGTGATAATGGATACTCTTTAGAAATTGCATTTTCCATATTAGCTTCAATAAAGTTTTCACCTTTTCTAGACAATGGCAATGCGCGAACGCCTGAGGTTTTATAGCCAATGCCTGAATAACCAATACCGTTTAATGAGGCAGAAACCGATTGTACAACCGATGCTGAGCCCGGCTGTTCGTTAACACTATTTTTAAAGTCTCCTTTACATAGTGCTTCTTTTTTAAAGTAACCGTAAGTACCTGACACTGAGTTACGACCGTACAATTGTATATCTTTAGCGCTCCAATCACCTGTTAGCCCTAAGTCTCCCCAGCGTTCAACATCTTTGAAAGCACCACATTTACGGTTATTTGAAAAAATAGCATCAACTTGATCTATGCGAAGACCCTTTATCGGATTGTCTTTGTGAACAAACACAGCTAAAGCATCAATAGCGACTCGAACAGCCGTTGGCTTGTAACCATAACGCTTTTGAAACGCTTCAATTTCACTTGACTTCATCTTACGGCTCATTGGGCCAAGGTTAGATGTTGCTTCCGTTAATGCCGGTGGCGCTGTAGATGAACCTGCCGCTTGTATTTGCACATTAACATTAGGATATATGCGTTTAAACTCTTCCGCCCAAAATGTCATCATATTAGCTAAGGTATCTGATCCAACAGACGAAACATTGCCTGAAACACCACTGACTTTTTTATAGATTGGTAACTCATTCTCAACTGCAAATGCAGAAAAACTGATAAGACTTGATAAACCAATAACGCCTAATGTACTTTTTAAACTCATGTTACTCTCCGATGAGAACTATAATTAATTTAACAACACTATAGAAAGTGAATATGACAATAATAAGTAAAGTTTGTGACACTTGTATGACAAACTAAAAAAGCGGTCAGTTGAAAAGCAATAGCGGTCAGCTTTCAGTTAAAAGCAAAACAATAACCCAAGGTGACATCATCACCGACAAGCCCTTTGTAGGATGGACTTTAGTCCATCAGATTTTAAAAATAGCTTTCAGTTAAAAGCAAAACAATCACCCAGGCTAGATTATCACCGGCAAATCTTTTGTAGGGTGGACTTTAGTCCACCAGGTTTTAAAATAACTTTCAGTTAAAAGCAAAACAATCACCCAGGCTAGATTATCACCGGCAAGCCCTTTGTAGGTTGGACTTTAGTCCATCAGTTTTTAAAAATCGCTGTAAGTTTTAAGTTTATTTGCAGAAGACTGAGCTTTTGATTACCAGGTTAAACATTTTATTTTACTGTCAAAATATATAGCGTTTTAGCCTTGCTAAGTGATAGATTTGCTAGCCAAAACTATACAAACAATGAAGGTAAAATTAATTACAAATGACTTTTATTATTCTTAGATGAGTTATTTGCATCTTAAGATAAAAAAATAACCCAACAATGATATTTAGTCATACAGGCAGACATATTAACAAACCTATTTACTAGCTATTTCAGGACTGAAATAGATAATAAATTCGCTGCCTTGATGCCACTCACTTTCAATTGAAAGCTCACCGTGGTGGTGATTCAACACATGTTTAACTATCGCCAAACCGAGGCCAGAGCCACCCGTATTACGTGATCTAGACTTATCAACACGGAAAAAGCGTTCAGTTAAACGATTAACATGCTCAGGTTTAATACCGGGGCCATTATCTTTCACACTAAAGCGTATTTTATTACCGTCATTACCAAGTCTTATATCAATAATGCCATTAGGCGGAGTATAGGCAATAGCATTTGAAATTAAATTCAAGCAGGCGCTTTTTAATTCGTGTTCATTGCCATTAATACTTATATTTGGCGCAATATCATTGTTAATATTATGGTTTTTATCTTGATTTAGCCACTGCACCTCTTCAATTATCGTTAAGATTAAGCGCGACAAATTAACTTCTTGATGATTATCTGCGTCAACATTATGCTCGATTCGTGATAACACTAAAAGTTGTTCAACTAGCCTATCCATTCGTGACACTTGTGATTCTATCGTGGTAAAGGCTTTTTTCCAATGTGGGTCCAGCGCAGTTTCACTGGCTTGCACCATTTCAACATAACCACGTACCACTGTTAGAGGCGTTTTTAGCTCATGGGATACATTAGCAACAAAATCACGGCGCATTTCCTCTAACCTTTGTATTTTACTGATATCACGCGCTAATAATAAAATTTGATCACTACCGTAAGCCATCATCCGCAGCTCAAGCTGTAACTCATTATTTATCGGTGAAATAATTAAACAAGGGCTATTATAATCGCCATCATCTAAGTATTTAGAAAACTCTGGAAATCGAATCAAGTTGTCAATACGTAAACCAATATCCTCGGGCCAACGCACCCCTAAAAACTTTGACGCTTTTTTATTACCCCATAAAATGATCAGTTCATTTGATAGCACTAACGCTGCATCAGGCAAGGCTTCAGCGCCATCACGAAACTTTCGAATACGTTCATTAAGTTGCTTCTGTTTTAAGCGCTGCTTGCGAATACGGCGATAAAGACCATCATATATTCTGCCCCAAATGCCATTAGCTTGTGGTGGTGCTATTGATTTTCCTTGCCACAGCCACTGAATCAATTTAAACAAGTGATTATAATGCCAAGCAAGCAGGCATAGTGAGACAATACTGACAGCAAGAAATGTTTGGCCAAACAAATAGCCAACAAAACCACTGACAATAATTACGCCAAAAATACGGGTAAAAAGCGTTCTAGCTGAAATGCGAAAAAACATAAATTAGTTATTAACCTGAGGGTTGAATTTTGCCCGAAAAGCGATAACCTGAACCTCGTACCGTCTGAATAAAATCTTCATGGCCGTCACCAGAAATAGCTTTACGTAAACGTCGAATATGGACATCAACCGTTCTATCTTCAACATAAACGTTTGTGCCCCATACATTGTCTAGTAATTGTTCTCGGCTATAAACCCGTTCAGTATGGGTTAGGAAAAAATGTAACAAACGAAACTCTGTTGGGCCAAGGTCTAAATTTTTATTATTTATTGACACTCGATGCGCGACTGGGTCTAAGGTAATGCCGTGAAAATCAATGGTCTCTTCTAACGCTGTCGGCGCAACGCGGCGAATAACCGCTTTAATGCGAGCAATTAATTCTTTCGGTGAGAAAGGTTTAGTTACGTAGTCATCAATGCCGGCTTCAAAGCCTTTAACTTTATCATCTTCGTCTGCTCTAGCGGTTAGCATAATAATTGGAATGGTACGGGTATACTCATTTTGTTTTAATGATTTTGCTAACTTTACCCCTGTGCCACCTGGTAACATCCAATCCAGTAAAATTAAGTCAGGATAAGGTTCTTTAATTTGAGCTTGTGCTTGCTCTATCGTTTCAGCCTCGATGGCATTAAAACCATTTTGCTCCAAAACAAAGATGATCATTTCTCTTATTGCGGCTTCGTCTTCAACAACCAAAATCTGTCTACTCATGTATCCTTCCTAATCGCCTAATCGTATAGCAAACATTGTGATAAATTATTGTGACAGTTTCATGACAACGATAGAATTATTATCCTTGGGTTGATTTATTAAGCCCTAAACAACATTAATCTGTTTGTTATTGTTGTTATGATCATCGATACCAAACCATTAGGCAAGAAAAAAGCCGCACAAAGCGGCTTTTAATCATTAATGTATCAACAACTACAATGGTTAAAACTTATATTCGATACCCGCGGCTAAGTAATCTTGGTCTTCGCCACTGTCCATATCAAAAGTGGTGTAAAAAGTGTATAGCTTAGTGCTTTTAGCTAGTGAATAATCTGCACCGAGAGTAATACCAGATTTATCATCACCGTCTTTAAAGTCAGCCGCTTGATATTGGCCTTTAAAGGTTATTTTATCCATTTTATATTTAGCCGATACCATGAAACCATCCATTTCACCGCTACCATCTATTTTTTCTTGGCTTTGCACTATGGCGCCTAACACAACACCAGAGACTTTACCCTGCACAGTCGCACGAGTAATATCGTAACCATTAACGTCAGAATCGACAGCAACAGAAGCAAAAATAGCTGACTTTTTCAATTTTGCATCACCGTAAAATATGGCAACAGAAACACCATCTTCTGCGTCAACCGCATCTTCAGCGATATAAGTAACACCTAATTGAAAATCACTAAATTTAGGTGATTTATAAGAAAGTGTATCCGCCATGCGGTTTTCACCTTTCCATAAACTTTTAATATCACCATTTAAATCACTAAACAAATCAACTTTGCCTTGTGATTGCTTAAGCATAGTGTCATTTTTACCCAATAAAACCTCACCAAAACCACCGGCTAAGCCAACATACTGGTTACGATCAGTAATGCTATCGCCTTTTGCACTATCACCATCTAAGTCAACCTGAAACTCTGCTTTATAGATAACAGATAAGCCTTCACCCAGATCATGTGTACCTTTAAGTCCAATACGTGACGCATTACTTTTTACTTCTGTAAATGACCCTTCACCTTCATCAGAAGATTGCAGTGAAAGATTTGCTTTGCCGTAAACTTCAACATCAGCTGCAAATGCCGACAATGATAAAGAAGACAATAAAACGACAGCGATTTTGTTGTAAGTATGTTTCATGTTGATACCTTTAAGAATTAGTATGGCTAAAAATAATTGAGCTTAGTTTGCCTAGTCTTTATGACATTATTGTGACATCAAGAAATAATTTTTCACCATTATGCCAAAAAATACAATTTGTATTAAATGTTAATCACCACTACCTCAAGCTTTTATAGTGCTTTTGCGGTAAATTAATGGTGTTCCCTTTATGTGGAATGAATTATGCTGAAAATAAATTAAAAATAAATAAAGCATAGTGTTTATTTACAACTCAAATTATTACTTAAAGTCGCTAAATTTATAATAACCTTAAGCTACTTTAAAACAGCAAAATAAAGCAACACTAACAAAAGAAATATTTAATGAAATCAACTAGCCTGTCACGAAAGTTACTTACACGAGTATTGTCATTATATTTTGTTCTGACATTTATTGTTACTTGTGTGCAAATTGGTGCCGAATACATCAATACCAAAAATCACATTGCCAATGAATTACTCACCCTAGAGAAAACCTTTAGTGGCAGTTTAACCCGAGCGGTATGGGAACTAAATACCCAACAAGCGATATCTATTGCAGAAGGTTTAGTTGCTATTCCCATGATTAAAGGCATCACGGTGACTGATGAAAACAATCTCATTATCGCCCAATTAGGCTTAACAGCTGATGCAGAAACGCTTTATATTGAGTTAGTTGGCGATGACGTTAACAACCCTGAGTATTTTAATGTTAGCTCCCAAAGCGAAGGACTATTTGGTCATGGTTTTCCGTTAATTTTTGAATTTTCAGGTCGCACCACTAAAGTTGGCTCAGTGACCTTATTATCCAGCAATGAGGTCATTTTTAACCGAATACAGGTCGGTATTTATTTTCTTATTGGTAATGCCATGGTGAAAACCGCCGCACTGGTATTGTTATTTTCCTTAGCTTTTTCAAGCCTTTTGACCAACCCACTTAACGCACTAACCGAACAAATTAATCAATTTGATATCGATGACCCTGAAGCCTCTAAATTACACGTAACTAACTATGAAAATAACGAATTAAACATTCTGCAAAACGCCTATAATAATTTAATTGATGAGCTGGTGGCGTATAAAGACGAACTCGCGCTGGCCCAAAGCAACATTATATCCGCTAACAACAAACTTGATGAACAAAACCTGATACTTGAACAAGAGGTAGCACGTAAAACATCATCATTAAGTACCTCGATGTTAAAAATGGAAATGCAGCAACGTGAATTGTTAACTCAGCAAAAAAATCTACAAACTGAAAATGCTCGCAGAAGCACCACAGAAAAAACTTTGCTCGAAACAAATCACGAATTGAAAAATTCTATTATTCAATTAAACAAAGCGCAAGAGCGCTTACTTGACGCAGAAAAAATGGCGGTACTGGGTAGTATGTCAGCCGAAGTGACCCATGAAATTAATACCCCAATAGGCGTCAGTATAACCTCCACATCTTATCTGGCAGATTTACTCACTGCGCTTAAAGCTGACATAAAAGACAATAAACTCTCAAAACGCGTGCTTAATGACTTTACCAAGAATTCAGAGCAAGGTCTTAATTTAGTGTTAAACAACCTCGAACGTGCCTCTGAATTGGTCACGAGTTATAAACAAGTGGCGGTTGACCAAATAAGCGAAAAAATTCGTCAAGTCAATCTGGGCAAATATATTGATGAAATCATCCGTTCATTGCACCCTAAATTTAAAAACACCCAACACACGATTAAAGTAGATTGCCCGCAAGATGCTGAAGTTTATTGCCATGCCGGCGCTATTTCTCAAATATTTACCAACCTCATCATCAACTCAATCATGCATGGCTTTAAAGATATGGAACGCGGTGTAATTACCATATTGGTAAAACTCAACGGTGAACATGTACATATAACATATAAGGACAATGGCCACGGCTTATCTGACGAACAATTAACACACCTCTTTGATCCATTTTATACTACCGCTGGAAATAGAGGCGGCACAGGCTTAGGCACTTATATCGTTAATAACCTAGTAAATGACACCTTAAATGGTAGCGTTAGTGCAAGTTCAGCTCTTGAACAAGGGCTAAGTTATGATATCAAGTTTGATAATATGCACTAACTGCTCCTTGCCTAATGAGATTAATCTAAGGCGTGCGTGATGCAAACAAGTACGGTAATATACCCGCTCAACATACCCGATCAACTTTAAGATAGATATTTTAGCTTGAAGTAGAACGGGTATAGTGCCTTCGTTTTTCAATTATTCGCCCACTTTTATCGGGCCTAGGATTATCTTAATGTGGTTTAAAAACCTATACTTTTTTGCCTTTACCCGCCCTTTTGATTGTTCTGAAGAAGATTTAGAGAAACAATTATCTGAGCATTTATTTACCCCCTGTGCTTCAACTGAACAATCGCATTTTGGTTGGGTTAATGCCTTAGGCAAGCATGGCGACTCAACTGTTCACGCGGTAAACGGTAATTATTTATTGTGTGCTCGTAAAGAAGAAAAAATTCTCCCCGCTCCTGTTGTTAAAGACATGATCGAACAAAAAGTAGCGCAATTAGAAGTAGAGCAATCACGCGGCGCCACTAAAAAAGAGAAAGAACAGTTTAAAGAAGATATTATTTTTGAATTACTACCACGAGCATTTTCTCGCTTTAGTGATACTCGTGCTTATATTAATGCTGTGCATAACATTATTGTTATCGATACCAGTAGTCGTGGTAAAGCCGAAGACTTTTTAGCACTTTTACGTAAATCACTTGGTACATTGCCCGTAACCACTCCGTCACCAGAAAAAGCCCCTGATGAAGTTATGACCGAATGGTTAGTCGAAAGTAACTTAGGCGCTAACTTTCAATTAGGCATGGAAGCTGAATTCAATGCCTTAGGCGATGACGGCGCAGTGGTTAGGGTTAAAAACCAAGATCTTACCAGTGAAGAAATCAAAGCACATTTAGATGCTGATAAATATGTTGTCAAAGTAGCGCTAGAGTGGGACGAGTCCTTGTCATTTATATTATGTGATGATTTAGCCGTTAAACGTCTTAAATTCTATGACGTTATTCAAGAGCAAAACGACGATATTGATAGCGATGATGTTGTCGCGAAACTCGATGCCGACTTTGCCTTAATGACCGGTGAGCTAAACCGTTTTATAGATCACTTGTTAGCTGAGTTTTCACTTAAAGCCAGTGATTATTTAGAAGCATAGTTTATCGCTAACATAGCGGGTTAAAAAGGCGCTACTTAGCGCCTTTTTTGTCATTTTACATTAACAACTTGATAAACAATTAAATAAAGACTTAGATGCAAATAATAAGTCCAATTAGCCTTAATTAAACATGGCGCGAACTTGTGTCAAAAGTTCACTAAACGCTTCCGAATCCATAAATTTGGCATCCGGTAAAATGTCTTTAGTCACCAAGCTTTCAAGTAAAATATCTCGTGTTGATTCACTAGTAAATATTTCATGATAAACCGCACCAGCTCGAATAAAATCAAGGTAGTGAACCTCTTTTAACAAAATAGATAAATCATTCCATGACATTACTAACTCGGTAAGCTCTTCAGAAAAACCCCAAGCTTTGGTTATCTCAGCACCAATTTCATTAGAAAGCCTTGCAATCGCTTGTTGTAAAAATACTGGCTTTGCAAACACCTCAGGATGATTTTCAGCTTCTGTTAATATGGGTAAAGTACCAATATTATGAATAAGGGCTGCCAGCGTTAGCGTATCTAAGGTGAATGGTGCACGTTTATGCTTTGTTAAATATAACGTCATTAAGGCGATAGCAACTGAAGCCACATCAACAGTTTCACCCCATGACTTTTGCATATATTTGGAAATTACGGGGTTATTAGAGACAAACATTTGCTCTATAGCAATCCCTGTAGCAATACTTTTAATTTTTCTTAGGCCAATACGAGTAACGGCTTGAGCAACCGACTCAACTTTGATTTCTCGCCCAAACACAACACTATTTGCCACTTTAAGCATACCTAAAGATAATGCAGCATCGTGGCTAATAATATCACTCATCTTGCCTAAACTAATATCTGCATCGTCTGCAGCTTGCCTCACGTTCAATGCGATTTTAGGCAAGAGAGGTAAAACTAATGCATCCTGTTTAATTTTCTCAACAAGTATCGTATAAAGTGCACTTTCTGCGCCCATAACCATTCCTTACTATTTGTAGATTCATAAATTTAACACAAAGTAATATTATTAAAGTAGATAAAAGCGCATTTATTAAAAGTTTTTACATCTATCACGTTAATCATCATGCAAAAAATATCAGCATAAACAACAAATTGCTTTGCTTAATATTTATATACTGTCAATTTCAGTGATAGAAAGCACAGTTATAATTTTTTTCTTTATATTCAAAGATTGTAGGAATACAGACCTAAAAATTATAATTTCAGCAGAAAAAGTAGAGAATAGCCAGATTAACCTGTAACTTGATATTGCTCATTATTTGTACTATTAATTATAATCTGATCATAAATTCTAATACGTCCTAACTTGAATGTTCTAATACGTCCTAACTTGAATGTTTTGTTGTGTTGCTGATTTTATTTTTATTTTTATTTTCTGAGCAAGCATAGGTAAATATTATGAAAGATAATGTAAATCCACATTCATCAAACGAGCAAAACTTAGCCCCGCAATCCAGTACCTCACATCAGACTGAACCAAAAAAATGGTGGCAATGGTTTCTCGTTTATCCAACGATACTTTTAGCGTTAATGGGGGCCATGCCAACCTATTATGAAATGGGCAGCGCTTATATCAAGGGAGTTAAAGCAGGAGATTCAGATAAAGCGATACTAAGTAATAAAATGTGGATAAAAAATTTCGAGTGCACAACATTACCCTATGAACCTTTTGTCACCCCAACAAACACTGAGGTTGATGCAACTATATGCAAATCTGGTGATGTTTTAATCAAAATAAGGACTGCCAATAATGAACAGTTTTTTGAATGGGTTGCCGTAGAAAAAATATCGCGCATTAAAACAGCCGCTATTCATTTTAATTTATTCAATCAAGCCATGGCTAGCCCGAGCAAAATAAATACAACTTCATCTACATCTACATCCAACAATGGTGTAGTGGTATTGTGTCAAAAGTGGATTGGTCCAAATTTATTACTAAGACGTGTGCAATATCAAGGTAGAGGTTGTTTTGATGAAACAATAAACACTTACTCAGGACAAGTAGTTAAATCAATACCTGCACCATGTAACTGTTAATAACATGAAATACATATTTTTTGTTATAGTCATTACCCTCATAATGAGTTTTTCACCTAGTTTACTCGCCAAAACTCAACATGCGCTTATCTCTAGCATAGCGCAAACTGATGCTAGTGGTAAAAAAGCAAAAAAAGAAGTTAACGCTCAGAAAAATAATACAATTAATGACGAGAAAAAAGCCAAAGAAGAAGTTAACACGCCAATAAACAATGCAGCTAATAACCAGCAAAAAGCGAAGACGGAAGTTAACTCACCAGAAAATAATACCACTAATAACGAGCAGAAAGCTAAAGAAGGACAAAAAGCTAAAGAAGGACAAAAAGCTAAAAAGGCGGCTGACAATAAAGCTAAGATAAAAATAGTGTCAAATAACCTCTAACTAACTTATACCCGCTGCATTAATTAGCGGCTCTACTTTATACCTGAGTAACATCTTCGAATACCTGAGTAACATCTTAGAATACATGATATTTATTGCCAACTATCAAGGGGTTTATCTGATCAATATTAACCCTTCATTTTCCTTGATAACTTTCTTTAGCAAAATTCAAGCTAACTAACCATAATGCTCAAGCAGAGCCTAATTATCAGGTATCATTTTTTTGCTCATATTGGCAACATAACTAATATAGTAACTAGTACAGTTACTCGTGCGGTTATTTTATACAATAAGATATGAAGACAACTGCAGAGTAATATTATATCAAGAAAATGAAAATGAAAATCAAGCTTAGCAAAAGTGCATAACACTTTTGCTATAAAGTTGGCTCAATTATACCGAAATGGCGGCTTTAATGTGTGGGTGAGCTTGATAGTTTTGTAGCTCAAAGTCTGCGAAAGTAAAATCAAAGATACTTTTTACTTCAGGATTAATCCACATATTGGGTAATGGCAAAGGCTCACGCGATAATTGCTCGTCGACTTGCTCAAGATGATTTAAGTATAAATGCGCGTCACCAAAAGTATGGACAAAGTCACCCAGTTCTAAATCACAAACTTGCGCGATCATCATAGTAAACAAGGCATAACTAGCAATATTAAATGGCACTCCAAGAAAAATATCTGCACTTCTTTGGTATAGCTGACAGCTCAACCTGCCATTTAAGACATAAAACTGAAACAACGTATGGCATGGCGGTAAAGCTTGTTTGCCCAGTGCCGCATTAGCGGTTGGACTTATCGAGGTATCAGGTAATAACGCAGGGTTCCAAGCGGTAATGATATGGCGACGTGAATCAGGATTATTTTTTAAATCATCAATTAATTGTGCTAATTGATCAATAGTTTCGCCATTTTGTGCCGGCCAGTTACGCCATTGCACTCCGTATACTGGGCCAAGTTCACCTTCATCAGTAGCCCAAGCATCCCAAATTTTCACGCCATTTTGCTGTAAATAAGCGATATTAGACTCACCCTTTATAAACCACAATAGTTCATGGATTATCGACTTAAGATGACATTTTTTTGTGGTTACTAACGGAAAGCCTTTCGCAAGATCAAAACGCATTTGATGACCAAATATACTTTTAGTACCGGTACCAGTGCGATCAGATTTTTCAACCCCTTCGTCTCTAACATGGCGCATTAAATCAAGATATGCTTTCACTAGGTTTTCCTTTAACGTTATTAATTAGAACAAATAGTTTATGCCAAATACCGTAAGGCTAAAGCGGTAAACTTAACCACTGATTTCAGCAGGGTCAGTTTATCAGTATTTGGCTTTTTTTGCGTGAAATTGTTGGTAAA
Source organism: Colwellia sp. MB02u-9 (assembly GCF_014077085.1). Taxonomy (NCBI): domain Bacteria; kingdom Pseudomonadati; phylum Pseudomonadota; class Gammaproteobacteria; order Alteromonadales; family Colwelliaceae; genus Colwellia; species Colwellia sp. MB02u-9. The sequence goes on along the minus strand of NZ_JACGVF010000099.1, from coordinate 42,433 downwards.
GAAGAGCCTAATTATCGACAATTATTTTTACAAAAATGAGCGACGCCCAGCCGTTAATACCACATCATTTTAATTGCCACTAACATCAAGAAAATGGCAAAGCCTTTTTTCAAGTAAGGTAAAGACAATTTAGCACCTGCCTTTACACCCAGTGGCGCAAATAACGACGAGGTTAATACAATACCTAATAAGGCGGGTAAATAGATATAACCGATACTCCAGGGTGGCAAGTCGCTTTGTCCAAAACCGATAATAACATAGCCCAAAGCACCAAATAACGCGACAATAATACCACTGGCTGTGGCCACACCGATTGCTTGGCGCATAGATAATGAGTAATACATTAAAATGGGTACCAATATAGCGCCACCAGCAATACCCATCAAACTTGCTAACACACCGGTAAACAACCCAATAAATTGTAATACCCAGTTGCTAGGTAGCGCTACACTGCGCTCAACTTTAATCGATAAAAACATATAAGCCGCTAAAATAAGTACTGCACTGGCAAATATTAGCGTTAAGGCTTTTAACGACAGCATGCCGGCAATAACGGCGCCGAGCATAGCACCAATAGCCACGGTTATGACCAGTCGTTGCGCAATTGGCCAAGGAATATTACCGTTTTTATGATGGGCGAAAGCCGCCGAAGTAGAGGTGAATATGATCGAAGCCAACGAGGTGGCAAGTGCCATGGGAAAGGCAAGCTCTGCGCTTATGCCTAATAACGGTAATAAATACACCAACACAGGCACAATAATAAGCCCACCGCCAATACCGAGTAAACCAGCAAAAAAACCCACCACAGTACCCAGCAAGGCGCAGGCTAAAAATACACTAATAAACATCGAAATTACTTACTTTATAATGGTGCAATAACAGTATTAAGAAACGCTTATTGTAATCTGGCATGCACAAAGTCCCCTAAACCTAATTGAACTAATTGCTCATGCATATAACTATGTACATCACTGGTATTGGTGAAGCTCAATACTCGAACTAAAATTTGTTTTAATTGCTGATAGTCAACATGGCGAATAACCCATTTAACTTTCGCAAGACTATGAGCGCTCATGCTCAAATTTTGGTAACCCATGGCGATCAATAAAAGCGCACCGGTCGGCTCATTGGCTAATTCTCCACAGATACTTAATGGCACATCTCGATGTTGACTTTTTTGTGCTATATGGTGCAGCGCACGTAAAACCGCAGGGTGATAAAAATCATATAAACTCGCTACGCGGCTATTGTTGCGATCAACCGCCAATAAATATTGAGTTAAGTCATTACTGCCAACAGAGAAAAAATCAACTTTATCGGCTAAATCTTCTAACTGAAAAATAATGCCAGGCACTTCAATCATCACGCCCACTTTTGGCCGTTCTAAAGCGTCATTTTCATTACAAAATAATTCTGAGGTAAGCTCATAATACGCTTGATTAATCAGCCTATTGGCTTCATCCACTTCAGTGATACTAGAGATCATCGGCAACATAATAGCTAAGTTACCCAGGCCATAATTTGCCTTCATCATTGCTCGTACTTGCACTAAAAATATTTCAGGGTGATCTAAGGTAATTCGAATACCGCGCCAACCTAAAAAAGGGTTGGCTTCAATAATGGGGAAATAAGGTAGCGACTTATCACCACCAACATCTAAAGTTCGCATGGTGACAGGCTTGTCTGGGAATGACGCTAAAACTTGCTGATATAACACGGTTTGTTCTGACTCAGACGGAAAACAACTACGATTCATAAAGGGAATTTCAGTACGATATAAACCGACACCATCAGCACCAACATTTTGTGAGTATTCAAACCCTGCCGATAAACCAGCATTAATCAATAAGCTGACATGATGACCATCTTGGGTCAATGCCGGTAAATGTTCTGCCTCTTTTACTTGCGCGTATAATTTATTTTCTGCCGCGACAATATGTCGATACTCATTAATTAGGGCATCTGCGGGAGTAACATAAAGCTGGCAAGCATAACCGTCTAAAATCGCCTGCTTTTTATGCAGCTGACGTATAGCAAGATAATCAACGCCCATAATTGCTGGAATATTCAACGCTTTCGCTAAAATAGCTGTATGAGAATTATTTGAGCCTGTGATTGAAACAATACCCAACAGCCCAAGATGTTGATATTCAGCGAGCATGGCTGCACTAACGTCTTCTGCAACAAGTATAAATTGCTCAGGTAATTGCTGATCTTGCTCTGCCAAGTTTTGAATATTATTTAATAAGCGATTACCTAAATCTTTAATATCGTAGGCACGCTCTCGCAAGTACTCATCTTCCAAGCTTTCAAACTGCATAACATAGCTATCAACAACCAGTTTCAAAGCACTTTGAGCATTCCAAGCCAGTTTAATTTTAGCAATAACTTCCGCTTTAAAATTATCACTTTCAAGCAACTGCTTATAAACATCAAAAATATCGAGACTGTTATCTGAAATTATCGCTTTTAATTTTTCACTCATTTGAGAAAATTCAGCGAATGTGCGACTTGCTGCATCATCAAAAATCATCAGTTGCTGCTGACTATCACTGACTTTGTTAAGCGCTATTTTAGATAAATCAGCTTTAGGGTGCATCACGATCATTTCACCAATAGCCACTCCTGGTGAACCGCCTATACCGGCAAGGTTTTTACCGATATTTTGGCTATAACTTAATTCAATCATGCCTTGCGCTTCAACACTGGCTAATGCGGTGGCAAGCTGTGCCGATAGCGTGACCAAAAATGCTTCTTCATTTTCGTTAAAAAAACGTGCCTGTTCTTGTTGTACGGTTAATATGCCCAAGACTTTGCGCTGATGAATAATTGGTGTACCTAAAAAAGCTTTAAAATGCTCTTCTTCGACTTCTGGCGCATGAATAAAATCTGGATGTTGATGAGCGTTGGCAATATTAATCGGTTCTTCACGTTGCCCAACTAAACCCACAAGACCTTCGGTAAAGCCAATACAAGTTCGGCCAAAAGCATTTTCGGCTAGGCCATTAGAGGCCATTAAAATGAAATGCTGCTTTTCATGATCCGCTAAATATACTGAGCAACATTGGGTAGAGAGTGCGTTTTTAACCTGACTAACTAAACGTAATAACGCTTGGTCAAGCTCTGAAGCCTGACTAAACTCTAGAACAATTCGACGTAAAATAGTAAGCATTACCATCCCTTTAGATAAGTTGTTTTGGCATCTTCAATGCTACAGAGATACCAAGCCGCATGATTGAAGTGACCTATGCTAAGTTAGTAGCTATTAATGAAATCTGTTATGTCATCCATGCTGATAACTCATTCAATAATTTTAAACAAAATAGCTCACCGAAGTGAGCTATTTTACAAGACATAATAATAATCTAGGTTGAACAATAATCAAGCACGACGTCGGCGACGCTCTTGACGATAACTAGGCATTGCCGCTAAAGCAAATTCTTTCATCACCTTGCGATAAACCTCGCGTTTAAATGACACAACTTGCCTAACTGGATACCAGTATGAAACCCAACGCCAATCGTCAAACTCGGGATGATTTGAATGCAATAAATCAACCGCTGATTCTGGTGCGGTCAATTGCAGTAAAAACCACTTCTGCTTTTGACCAATACATACGGGTAAACTTTCGTGCCTAATTAATCTTTTTGGTAATTTATATCTTAACCAATTCTTAGTGGTCGCTACAATTTTAACATGTTCAGGTTTTAAACCGACTTCTTCGTCTAATTCCCGGTACATAGTTTGCTCTGCAGATTCACCCTCATCAACGCCACCTTGTGGATATTGCCAAGAATGCTGACCAAAACGCCTTGCCCAAAATACTTGTCCTCTGTCATTGATTATTACTATGCCAACGTTGGCTCGATAGCCTTCGGCATCTATCAAAGGAACTCCTGACAGCATTAAATAATGCTTTGATTCTTCCACATTCTGCACTTTTGGGCAAACACTTATTAACACAAAGCAGCACTATATGCCGGTATTAACCCTTGTTTGTGCATAACATTTAAAATGTTTAAAATGTAACAAAAAATAATTGCCTTGCTCAAAGACTTAAAACTGAATGATAATAAGCTAAACAACCTTGATTACAGAGCCAGCCTTGAATAGCAATAAAAGTCCTAAAAACGAAGCAGAGTTACTAACACGAGCACAAAACCTTGCTGGTATGACACTAGGAGAGATTGCAAAATTTATTAACGTTGTTGTACCTAAGGACCTAAAGCGTGATAAAGGCTGGATAGGCTTATTGTTAGAGCAAGTATTAGGCGCTAGTGCCGGTTCTCGACCAGAGCCCGACTTTCCACATTTAGGCATTGAGCTAAAATCATTACCGATTAATTATCAAGGTAAGCCCTTAGAAACGACCTTTGTCTGCGTTGCCCCGTTAACAGGTTTAGTCGGCGCCCAATGGCAAACAAGTCATATTCGTAATAAAATCGCGCGGGTGTTGTGGATACCTGTTATTTCTGAACGCAGCATCGCCATCGCAGATCGTATTGTTGGCACAGCTTTTATTTGGTCACCTTCACCAGAAGAAGAACACCTGCTCGCCCTCGACTGGCAAGAACTCACTGATATGATAGTGTTAGGGGATGTGGAAAACATTCATGGTAAGCATGGGCAAGTTTTGCAATTGCGGCCAAAAGCAGCAAATAGCCAGGCGAAAACCCAAGCATTTAATCGCCTTGGTCAACCCTTTATGACCTTACCTCGTGGCTTTTATTTAAAAACGAGCTTTACACAGGCGCTATTAAATAAATACTTACGTATTAACTAGCTATTCATTAGGTATTTATTAGCTATAAGCTCATCGCTAACACGATTGAAATACTCATTTAATTGTAAAAATTCGTAGCTAAAATAAACTAACCACGTTATAAACAGTCAAACATTGACACTTGGCTCTATTATCCCCCAATGAAGTTCAATAATAAATTTGATCGCTACATAGCTGTAATATTTTTCGTTACAATTGCTACCGCTATTTTAACCTCTTATTTCACCTTAAAAGATGTTATTAATAACCACAATAAACAAGTGCAAAGTGCTATAACGCCACTATTTTCATTAGTCGCTAGTGAAATACTTCGCCCTTTAAATGTGGCAAACTTTATGGCGAATAATCATTTTATTATTGATTATGCCAATCAAGAAAAAATAGAAAAAGACTACCTTACTTCTTATCTAGAAAAAATTGCCAAGTCCTATAATATGGTGGCATTTATTGCCTTGGAAAAACATAACTTGATGCTCGACTCTAATGGTCGAGAATCCATGTTAAACAGTAACGAAACTGAATGGTATAGTCGCCTCAAAGAATTACCAGGCGAGCAATTTACTGACATAGGTAATTCTGAAGATCCACATTTATACTTTGATAATAAAATTCGCAATAGCGACGGTGAGTTTATCGGCTTTACCGGCGTAGCCATTGACCTAAATTATTTTTCCAGTAAATTTCAAGAATACAGTGATCGCTTTGGTTTTGAATTATTCTTTGTTGATAGTAATAATATTATTACCTTATCTTCCAATAAAATTTTGGAATCAAAAAGCCATCATCGCCAAAACTTAATGACGCGATTAAATGATTTACCTTGGCATCAATCGCTACTTAAACATAATGCCACAGATATAAACTTAAGCTCAGAACTCATCTATACCACTGATGAAGGTTTGTTAATTTCTCAAATGCCGATAAAAGAGCTTAATTGGCGCATGTTTATTGTCTCGCCGCCGGCTGATCAGCAAAGCGAATATTGGGAAATATTTATCGGACGCTTTCTGCTATTTTTCATAGTCGCCATGCTTTTTTATATGATGCTTTTATATAGTATAAATTATTTAAAATCACGATTAATTAAGCAGGCAGAAACTGACCATCTAACCCAACTGCCAAACCGCAGCCATATTCATTGGCGCTTTAATAATATTGTTAAAACCAATGAAAACCTTTGCCTAGTGTTAGCTGATATTGACAACTTCAAAAATATTAATGACACCTACGGACATTTAGTGGGTGATGATGTATTGCGAATTATTGCTGAGCAATTATCCCAAACCATACGAAAAGTTGACGTGGTAGGCCGCTGGGGCGGCGAAGAGTTTGTGATGTTGTTACCCGAAACAACCGCCAAACAGGCACATATTATTGTTGAGCGCATTAGAAAAAATATCGCTGATATTTCTTTTCCTATATCAACCACTGGCAGTTCATTTACCAGCACCATTAGCTTTGGTATTTGTGAATTACCGGTAAAAAATAAAACCATCAAAGATTATATTGAAAGTGCCGATAAAGCGTTATACCAAGCTAAAAGTAATGGCAGAAATAAAAGTGTTATTTTTACTCACACAACTTAAGTTAAGGCTAGGTAAACTTTTTAATAACAATAGTTTACCTAATAAAAAATCAAGTGTTGTGGTTTCAAAAACACTTTTCTAAACATCAGCTTGAGTGCATCACAGCGATACTATAGTGCAGGAAAATGTGTAAAAAAAGGTGGAGGAAAAGTTATCCTATCGCCTTTAATTTAATGGTTTGGCTGATGCTGACACTAGTTTGACTCGCTATTGCTTGCCAATGAGTATTTGCGGCTTCTAGGCAAATAAATTCATTTTCACCGTCAGCATGTAAATCAGCTATGGTTTTAGCCTCTTCGCCCGGATTCCATAATACCCACTGCTGACAACCTTGGCTCGATACTTCAATCTCTCGTTGCCACTTATGATCAACAATAACCATGCTATTGTTACTGTGATAAATACGGTCAGTTGGGCCGAGACAATTTTTTAACACTGATTGTTGGCCATTGCTGCCACTTAGTTTGTCATCATATAGCACATCATTTAACGCTGGAATTTGTGTCTCCTGTGCATTACCAACACAAAAATAGCTATGCAATGCACCGGTATATTCTAGCGTTTGCTGAGATAAATTTTTCATGGTTAAGGTTTGTACAAACGACTCATCAAACACCAGTGTTTGTGTTAATTCAAAAGCGCCCGGCCAATGGGGTGAAAGTTGCTCGCCGGTGAGTGATAATGTTATTTCAACGCCAGACTCTAACAGTTTAATATCAGCGACTTGCCATTGGCTTTGCCTAGCAAAACCATGATTACTGACTTTATGTAACTCACCATTAGGTAATTTCACCTCTCCACCAAACCATGGCCAGCATAGTGGCACACCACCACGAATGGCTTTGCCTGAACGATAGTGACTAGTCTCACTCAGCCAAAACACCGGTTGTTGGCCCTGGGGTTGCCAACTTAGCACTTGGCCACCATACAAACTTACCGAGCCTTGACCCTTTTGATGAACAAAGCGCAGCGCTTGTAGGCCTTTTGCCAACTCATACAACTCAATATGACCAAATTCATTTTCTAACAATACTTCTAGCATTTTTTATCTCTAAAATTTATATGTCTGTGGTTTATATGCCTGTGGTTTACATATCTATGGTTTACATGTTCGCCATTTATTTGGCTATGGCCTATATTTCTGCAGTACTTACACAGGGGAAGTGTCAGTTGCTCCAAAACTTACGGCATAAATACCCAACTACAGCTGAGCATTAGATCTTGACACTAACTGACTGATACCAGTAATAAGCACAAAATTTATTATCGCAATGTAAATAATGAGTATGTTAGACAATCAAGAAGATGGAGGAAAGCATTAAAGTATTCCAATCGACTTTCAATGGCTTAATTCAATAGTGCAGTTCAGCGTAAATCACGCAAAAAAAAGCCACGTATTAACGTGGCTTTGATAGTTCACATTGTATACTCAAATTACTTTATGTAAGCTTTCGGCATATCGCTTGGCGTTGTGTAGCGAGCGCGCAACGCATCTTGGCGGCTTTGAGTCGAATATTCTTTGCCATCAATCCACATCTGACTAACCTTGGTGCTTAGTTCAAATGGATCAGCACTCCATAAAACTAAATCAGCTGTTTTGCCAACAGCAATGGTACCACTGTCAAGATTAAAAGCCTTGGCAACATTAGCGGTTACCGACGCCAGTGCACTGTCACGTGATAAACCATTGGCAATAGCATTGCCGACATGAAAGCGCAATTGATAAAGGTTGTGCGTATCACCATTTACCGTTAAGGCCACACTCACACCAGCTTGAGTTAACTTAGCCGCATTTTCAAGTGACACATGTAAAGCATCAAAACTGCCCGGTAAGTTATCTAACGCTGTCATTACAACAGGTACTTTAGCATCAGCAATTTTATCCGCAATTAATACGGCATCCGCTGCACCCACTAGCACCAAATCTAGTGAAAATTGTTCTTTCATTTTTAATAATGCCAAAAGATCTGTGGCACGGTCAGCATAAGCGACCAAAGCTTTTTCACCTGCGAGTAAGGCATTAATAACTTGCGCTTCACGACTTGGCTCTTTTGCTTCTTTTTCATCTTTCGCGTTTTTAGTTTTCTTATTTGCTTTGGCTAATTCCTTAACCGCATCTTCAAATTTAAACTGTAAATTTTGTAAGCTTAATGCGCGCGAACCTTTACTTTTCGCGCCTAAGTCAATCACCACACTATTGTTATTCATCCGAACACTATCAAACTCTCCAGACAGGTCAGCAACAAAAGTTTGGCCTTTAAACATATCGTCACCGCCGCGAGGCGCAACAACATTACTGGTAATGCCACCTTTACGGCTATAAGGAATAACCGTAGAACGTGGGTTAAAGGCTAAACTGGCATCAAAGGTAATATTGGCTTTTTTATCGCTAGCATCACGACTACGTGAAACCGCGCTAACTTCCACTAAACCTAATTGGTTCATTGAGCCAATTAAACCCGGTGTTAAAATTTTTCCTTTCGCGTCAATAATGCTATCAGCGTTAATTGTTTCAGGGTTGATAGCAATCACTTTGCCATCTTCAACGACTACTGTGGCGTTCTCAAGTACACCTTGCGCTGTTACCGTGTGTACTGTGGCATGAGTAATAGCAAAGCTTTCTGCAAAACTTGCGCTTGAACTCGCTAGTGCCAAAGCAATTAGCGATGATTTAAATAATGTTAACTGCTTCATTTTATTCACCTTCTCTTTGACCCAACATGAAATCACTTTTCGCTTGGTATTTTTCATCAAAACGGTCATATACTTTTGCACCGTCAACAAATACCTGTTCGGCTTGTGCATAAACACTAAATGGGTTTTGATTCCAAATCACCACATCAGCATTTTTACCCATTTCTAAGCTGCCGGTTTTATCCGCTAAACCCAAAGATTCTGCTGCATTCGCCGTGATCCAAGTTATCGCTAATTCTGGCGCAATATCAAAACCGTTTTCGTTGGCACGATACATAACCTTACCCGCTTCTTGGTTCAAACGTTGAATGGTACTAGCCGAGTCAGAATGTATTATTGCGCAAGAATTTTTTACAGCATCAACAATAGCTGCATTTTCGTGCACCATATCATAGGCTTCCATTTTAAAACCCCACCAATCTGGCCACATTGCTGCACAGTTGCCATTTTCAGCCAGCGTATCTGCTATTTTATACGCTTCAATAGCGTGATGAAAAGTACCTGACTGATAATTAAACTCTTTACCTAGATCTATCATCATCGCCATTTCTTCGGCTTTATAACAATGGTTATGAATTAAAATATCACCATCGAGTACACCTTTTAAGGTATCTAACTCAATATCACGCTTAGGGGCGGCAGGGTTTTTACCGGCAGCATAATCAGCGTCATATTTCTCCCATGCACGCTTGTATTCGGTTGCTTCTGCCCAGGCCATGCGGTAACCGGCCATATTGCCCATACGCGTAGAAGGTAATACTTTACGCGCACCGTAAACCCGCTTAGGGTTCTCACCACAGGCCATTTTTAAGCCATAAGGTGCCGCTGGAAATTTCATACCTTGCATAGTCTCACTAGGTACATTGCGTAATGTCACACCGCGACCACCAAATAAATTGGCTGAACCTGGTAAAATTTGTAAGGTGGTAACGCCGCCAGCGCGTGCTTTTTGAAAGCCAGGGTCTTGTGGCCAAACGCTGTGCTCAGCCCATACTTCAGAAGTATTAGGCGAACTCATTTCATTCCCATCAGAATGCGACTCAACCGAGGGGCTTGGATATACCCCTAAGTGTGAATGTACATCGATAATACCTGGGGTTATCCATTTGCCATTAGCGTCAATTTCAACCGCGCCCTCGGCCGATAAGTTGTTACCAATTTTATTAATTTTACCGTCTATCATTAAGACATCGGCATTTTCCATACGGCTACCTGTACCCGTTAATACCGTCGCGTTTTTAATCAGCGTAGTTTCTAACGGTAATGCTTTATAGGTGCTTGGGTATGGGTTTTTATTAATAACAACTTTTTCGTCTTGCTGTTCGCTTTGCAAACAACCGGTCAAGGCAACAGAAAGTGCTGCCATCACTAGCGATGGTAGAAATTTTTGCATAAATGTGTCCTGTTTTGCTCCACACACAGTAGAAAAACATTATGTTATTCAGCCGAGTTTGTATGAGCTTATTATAATTGGGTCTAAGTTATTTAACGTAAATATGAGGTTAATACCAATCTCACTAAATACCTGATCATTTTTACTGGTTAAAATAACCAACTACTACGTGATTTATTTAATAATTAGAACCACTAGTTATTAAATAAATGCCTTGTATTTGGCCATTTTTCCTGCGTATAAAGTAGACCACCTAATTAATAAAATCGGTATAACTACCGCGCGTTAGCACAATATTAATAACTACAATATGATGAATTGTCTTCGACAACAAGTCAGACATATAGGGGAGTTGAGCAATTGCGTTGAACTGTCAACTATCTGCGATAAATGGGCGCTAGTGGTTATTTAAAGTTCAAAATCGCCAAAGTCACCATCGTGACTGTTATCGATCTTAGACTGGCTGGGGGGTTCAAATAGCGAGGATTGCTTATTTTCAACAATTACTTCAACTACTTTAATTTTTGCTGGCTTGGTTTTACGATTTTTACGCTGCTGGCAACGTTTTATGACTTTTTGACGCTGGTTGGCATCTAATGAAAGCCAATTTAAGCGTTCGTCCCGCGTACGAAAACAGCCCAAACATTGGCCTTTGTCATCAGACTGACAAACACCAATACAAGGGCTAGGAACATCAAAAAATTCTAACTGCATCTAATTATACTTTGTGTTGTACCAATTAAATTAAATTTAATTAAATTTGGTCATTGGGCAGATACCATTAAGTAGATAGTATTAAGTATCTACTTAATGTAAACCTAAATGCTCATTTAACCCAGTTTGTCAGTCGCGATATAGTACTCAGGATCTTCAATCACGTTGATTTCTACTAAGCTACCGGCTTTAGTTAACAGTTGCGTACATTCTTTACTTAAATGTCTTAAATGCATTTGCTTACCGTGACTAATATAACGATCGGCTAAAGTATCAATGGCTTCAATGGCTGAATGGTCAGCAACACGTGAGTCTTTAAAATCAACAATAACGTCGTCACTATCACCTTGTAAGTCAAATTGCTCTAAAAAGCCAGAAACAGAACCGAAAAATAACGGCCCAGAAACGTCATAAACCGTTGAACCATTGTCATTTATTGAACGATTAACAACGACATGCTTAGCGTGTTCCCAAGCAAATACCAAGGCAGAAACAATAACACCCACCACAACAGCTATCGCTAAATCAGTGGCAACAGTCACCCCAGACACTAAGATAATAATGAAAGCATCGGCTTTTGGCACTTTGCCTAAAATACGAATACTCGACCATTCAAAAGTACCAATGACAACAATAAACATAACACCAACAAGCGCTGCTAGTGGAATTTGTTCAATTAAACTCGAGCCAAATAAGATAAAACCCAGTAGCGCAAGTGCCGCTGTAACACCCGACATACGACCACGACCGCCTGAATTAACGTTGATCATCGATTGACCGATCATCGCACAACCACCCATACCACCGAAAAAGCCAGTAACGGTATTTGCTGCGCCTTGTGCAATACATTCTTTATTACCATGGCCACGCGTACCGGTTAATTCATCAATTAGCGTTAACGTTAGTAATGATTCGATTAAACCAATAGCTGCTAAAATTAGGGAAAAAGGTAAAATTATTTGGAAAGTTTCAAAACTAAATGGCACGCTTGGAATACTAAATTGTGGTAGACCGCCGGCAATAGAAGCTGCAGGATCATTGGTCATATCACGAACAAAATCGACTACTGTACGAGCATCTAAATCAAGGCTTTGCGCTAAAAGTGTTACCACAACAATAGCAACTAATGATGACGGTATGGCTTTAGTCAACTTAGGCAAAAAGTGAATAATCGCCATAGTTAACAAGATTAGGCCAAACATAACGAGCAATTGGCTGCCTTGCATCCAGGCTAAAACACCGGCATCGTTAGTGACCTTAAATTGCCCTAACTGAGCCAGAAAAATCACAATAGCTAAGCCATTAACAAAGCCAAGCATAACCGGATGCGGCACTAAACGAATAAACTTACCGAGCTTAAATAAGCCAGCGAGTATTTGCAGCACACCGGTTAACACTACCGTGGCAAATAAATATTCGACACCATGAACAGCGACTAAACTTACCATCACAACGGCCATTGCACCGGTAGCACCCGAGATCATTCCTGGACGACCACCGAATATAGCCGTGATTAAACCCACTATAAAGGCGGCATATAGACCAACGAGTGGTCCAACACCGGCAACAAAGGCAAATGCTACGGCTTCAGGTACTAAGGCTAAAGATACCGTTAAGCCTGATAAAACATCATTTTTTAAATTTGCCACTTTACTGGCGTGTAGTTCAAACATTATTTTCTCTACTTTGATTAGAACATCAAAAATACAAGCGTAATTTTACAATCGAGCTTGGTTTTTAAAATTAGCTTGTATTTAAATACTTTGGTTTCCCCAAAAAACCTTAATGGTAGGCAATTCAAGCGAAAACTAAACGAAAATCGCTATTTTTTGGGGTTTGAAGGCGCGGGTATACTATAGATACATCAGTGAAAAGTCAATATTCGCTCAAAAATACATCAAAGCTAACGAGTCGATATCAAACTTAAAGTCGTTGTTTTAGTAAGGATTTAACAGCGATAGTTAACGGTTAATTATCGCTTCACGTTCATTTAAAAAAGCTTTGATCTCATCACGAGAACCGAGAATATGTTGCTTTAATAATGCCACGGCTTTTTCAACATCACGGGCTTTGCAGAGCGCTAAAATTTCATTATGTTCAGATTCTGCTTTAGAAATACCACCGGCCCACAGCAAGTGCATACGAATATAGCGATCAGCATTTTTGTTCAGGGTACTGACCAAAGCTTGTGTTTGTGGGCGTTCAGCTCCAGAGTATAAGCAATGATGATAATCTGAGTTGAGCTTACTCCAAGTATTAACCGCGTCTTCTTTACCTAGGGCCTTATTGAGTTTGTGCAATAACTGTGTCGCCTCTTCCAGCTTTTCATTGCTAATATGTGGTAGCGAATAAGCTAATAAATCAGCCTCTAACATGGCGCGTAATTCAAAAAGCTCATCTACTTGATCGGCATTGAGCTCAGTTGCAGTGGCACCTTTATGAGGTTCAAAATCCACTAAGCCTTCACCTTCTAGCTGCAGCAATGCTTCTCTGACAGGAATTCGGCTCACATTTAACTCAGCGGCAAGCGCGGCTTGTCTTAAAGGCTGACCCGCTTTAATTTCGCCACTTAATATTTTTTCTCTTAGTGTTTCAACAACTAATTGAGTTCTAGTTTTATATACAATGCTCATATTGGGCTTCCTAAAAATATTACCGCTATTATAGGGCTCCACCGGTTAAACACAAAATAATAGCGCAATATCTAGTCTACTAAATGCTTTTTTTGTTTGCTTCAAACGCGCTTGTAGCGCATTAAATTGGCAATAAACTAAATAGCATGAGTGCTTTTATTCATTACTCGGTTAGTTTTGCGCTTAATTTTCTTTTATAGCCTAAAAATTCTGTTATCGTAAACTTGAACTTATGACCCTTGAGTTCACTTGCTATTGCCTTTGGCTAAGGTAAGTAAAGACAAAAAGTCTCAACCAAATAACAATAAAAATAAAAGAGTACCTGTATGCCAAAACACAATAGCATCGCCTTAGTGGCCTTTATTTTTGCCATTTTATCCGCAATTTATATTAAACAGTTTATCGCGCCGCAATGGGTAGAACAAAGTTATGTTTATGATGTCAGTACCAACAATAACGCTGTTTCGAGTTATATTTATAAGGGGCAAAAAGTTATTATTGAACAGGTTGTTGACTATCAAAGTTCGCCACTTAACCAAAGTAACCTAAGCAACCTGAGTAATTCAGCAAATTCACCCGCGCTTGAACAACAATGGGTCCGAGATGAAAAACAGCAATTAAAACTACTCAAACCAGCCTTTCACTTTGGTGTTTGGTCACTCCTGCCCGCCTTTATAACCATTGCATTATGCTTATTAACCCGTGAGCCACTAACGGCATTACTCGGCGGCGTAGTCGTGGGCGCCATTATGTTAGGGCGCTACGACTTAACCGACAAAGTTATTATTCCTAATCTTGCTAAAGAAGGCACGGCAGCACTGCTATTACTATATTTATGGCTGTTGGGTGGTTTATTAGGTATCTGGTCTAAAACGGGGGCAGCACAAGCTTTTGCCAATTACATGACCAAACATTTTGTTAAAGGCAAAAAGTCGGCAAAACTGGTTTCATGGTTATTGGGCATATTATTTTTTCAAGGTGGCACTATGAGTACTGTGCTAGTTGGCACTACCGTCAGACCCTTAGCAGACCAGGCAAATGTTAGTCACGAAGAAATGAGTTACATTGTCGATTCAACCGCATCACCTATTGCCTCCATATTAGCCTTCAATGCATGGCCCGCCTATGTTCAAGCCTTGATATTTATTCCTGGTGTTTCTTTTTTAGCCACTGAAGCAGACCGGATCAGTTTTTTCTTTCAAAGCATTCCCTTTAGCTTCTACAGTATGTTTGCGGTTGCTGGGACTTTGCTTTTAAGTCTTAATATCACCACTTTTTCTGGTAAACGTATACGAGCAGCAAAGCTACGTGCTGAAAAAACTCATCAACTAGATGCTCCTGGTGCCAAGCCTTTAAGTGCCAAAGAATTACAAAGTACCGATATACCCGACGGTTATAAACCTCACGTGCTTGAGTTTATTTTACCTTTAGTCACCTTAACAACAATTGCCATTGGCAGTTTTGTTATGCTGGGCTCACCTAAAATTAATTGGGCTTTTGGTGCCGCTTTAGTACTTTCTGCAGTTATTGCCTTAATAAAAGGGATGTCGTTAAATCATGTGGTTGATGGTTTTGGTAACGGATTAAAGGGCGTAGTGTTCGCGTCGGTCATTTTAATGTTGGCGGTGATTATTGGCAGTATCAGTAAAGAAACCGGTGGTGGCTTATTTTTGGTGTCTTTACTTGGCGAGCAACTGCCTTTTTGGATTTTACCCGTTATTTTGCAACTGATGACTATGATTATTGCTTTTTCTACTGGCACAAGTTGGGGCACTTATGCCATCGCATTTCCTTTAGCCATGCCATTAGCTTGGGCCATTTGTCAAAGCCAAGGGGTAGCTGATCCTGAGCTATTTATGATGCTCTGTTTTGCCTCCGTGCTCAATGGCAGTGTTTTTGGCGATCAATGCTCACCAATTTCTGATACCACTATTCTCAGTGCCATGACCACAGGCTGTGATTTAATGGACCATGTGAAGTCTCAATTAGTCCCCGCAACACTGGCAGCCTCATTAGCAGGAGTGCTATGGACCCTAACCGCTTACTTTTTCGCTTGATTAATCTTCTAGGGATAACGTGATTGGTCATATGTCATAGATCATTACTCATAGATGGTTGCTCATAACTGCAGTTTATTGGCTATTACAAAAAGTAAAAATAAGGCCGTTTGCCTTAGCAAAAAAACTGAAGCAGCTAGGTCACTCTTGATTTAGCCTGAACTGCGAATAAGCTATTTTATCTAACAACGCTTTCTTAGCGCATATCAGTCTTGTGGGTAGCAAGTAATAACTTATTACTGGCTACCCTTGCCTAAATACCCCAATACCTAAAGACCAATACTTTCATACCCAAAAAAATTTTGTCATTAAATTCTTCGTAATTAAAATCACAGTTTAATCAATATTATACTAATTCAGCTGTGTAAAGCTGCTGATTTAAACCTCAGTTGATTAACAATGAGCTGCTAGCTTGTTTTGGATCAAACTTTGTTTCATCACGCTCAGTATAATAAAGTTTTACCTTGGCATTTTTTATAGCGATATGAAACAACAGTTAATAATTTTCCTCAAAGCACTTTTTGGTAGCTGTAAAGACTTACTGCCCATAGTGCTAGTGATCGCGTTTTTTCAATTTGCCGTGTTACAACAACCTATGCCAAACCTCAGTGATATTTTTGTTGGTTTGATTTTAGTGATCTTGGGTTTAACCTTTTTCATTTATGGTTTAGAGATGGGCTTATTTCCTATTGGCGAGTCTATGGCAAAAGCGTTTGCGCAAAAAGGCAGTACAACTTGGCTGCTAATATTTGCTTTTTGTTTAGGCTTTGGTACCACAGTTGCCGAGCCCGCTCTGATTGCGGTTGCCAGTGAAGCAGCCACTGTTGCTGCTAGTGGCGGTATTATTGGCGCAACAGACATTGCACAAAACGAGTACGCTAATGGTTTGCGTTATACCGTAGCCTTTGCTGTTGGTTTAGCGATTGTTATTGGGGTGTTACGTATTCTTCGTGGCTGGCCAATACAGTACCTTATTTTAGGTGGCTATGTGTTAGTGGTTATCATGACGTCATTTGCCCCCACCTGGATCATCGGCATTGCCTATGACTCAGGCGGTGTAACAACCTCAACCATTACCGTTCCTTTAGTCACCGCACTGGGTGTCGGCTTAGCATCAGCAATTAAAGGCAGAAACCCTATGATAGACGGTTTTGGTTTAATTGCCTTTGCCTCACTTACCCCAATGATTTTTGTCATGTTATACGGCATGGTATTAAGCTAATGAACGCAATAAATTTATTGCTTACGCTCGGAGCACACTAGCTTGAATTTTCTGATAGCGTTCCTCGACATATTAAAATCAACCGTCATTGACGTATTACCTATTTTATCAATTATTGTGATTTTTCAATTATTGGTGATACGCCGCCCTATTCCCAACATAAAACAAGTTGGCTTTGGCTTTTTCTACGTCTTAATTGGCTTAGCGTTTTTCTTATTAGGCTTAGAAAAAGCCTTGTTTCCACTAGGAAAAATAATGGCTGAGCAATTAACCGCTAGCGAATTTATTAATGCGGGCGCTGTCATCAGTTGGACTGACTATACTTGGGTATACATTTTTGCTGCTGCCATAGGTTTTAGCACCACCATTGCTGAGCCCTCACTGATTGCCGTGGCATTAAAAGCAGAAGAAGTCTCTGGCGGCGGCATTCGGGCTAACAGCTTACGCATTGCGGTAGCTATAGGTGTTGCTATTGGTATCGCTTTAGGTAGCTATCGCATTGTTGTTGGACACCCCATACATTACTACATTATATCGGGTTATATCGTGGTGGTTATTCAAACATTCTTCTGTCCAAAAATGATTGTACCCTTAGCATATGACTCGGGTGGCGTCACTACGTCAACCGTTACTGTGCCACTAGTCGCGGCTTTAGGCTTAGGTTTAGCGAGTACCATACCCGGCAGAAGCCCGTTAATAGATGGTTTTGGCTTGATTGCCTTTGCCAGCTTATTTCCAATCATTGCGGTCATGGCCTATGCACAAATTAGCCAACTACAAACCAAAAAACTAACTGAAAGTGAGAATAAGTAATGCACTTTAAATTGATCATTGCATTCATTGAAGATGAGGTTACCGAAAAGGTAATGAAAGAAGCTCGTATGGCTGGTGCTACGGGTGCGACAATAATTAATCATGCCCGTGGAGAAGGTATTAACCGGCAACGAACATTTTTTGGCCTGCAACTAGAGTCCCAACGCGATGTATTATTATTTGTTGTTGAAGAGCATTTGTCTCGAAAAATTTTAGAACGTATCGCTAAAATCGCAGGTTTTGATGAAGAACCCGGTAAAGGCATTGCCATACAAATTGATATTGAAGATGCCGTAGGGGTTGCCCACCAAGTTGAGCGTTTAAAAGGTAAAATTGAGGAAGAACTATGAACACTAAATTAGTGCAAGTAAAAGACGCGATGACCACTGACAGTTATCACTTTACCGATGGCATGGTCACAGTAGCCGAAGGCATAAAACTGGCAAAAAAACATAATATTTCCGCATTAATCATTAACAAACGCCATGAGAATGACGAATATGGCTTAGTGTTATTGTCAGATATTGCTAAGCAAGTTATCGCAAAAGATAGGTCACCTGAGCGGGTAAATTTATACGAAATTATGGCTAAACCATTACTGTCAGTTTCACCCGATATGGACGTGCGTTATTGTGCACGCCTATTTGAAAATTTTGGTATTAATACCGCCCCTGTCATTAAAGACCAGAAAATACTAGGCTTAGTCAATTATACCAACATGGTACTTACTTTATTAGGTGAAGACTAATGGGCTAGCCTTTGGTATTCAAAGCAGCTTAAACCTGAGCTATTTATGTTGCTTGAGTTGCTTTAAGCTGAACTAATAACGTTAAATCATTTGTTCTATTGCCAACTTTTTTTAACATAAGCTCCAAAGTTTATCGCTACTTTATATTTTAGGCCTTGTCCGATTACCGCCAGTGATTTACCTTAGCTAGCGTATGATCAAAAAATATCACTCACCAGTGTAACCAGAGTAATAGGACAAATATGTTAAGTGTTGAGGTATGTGAAAGTGCACGCTTATGCGGCAATATATTTATGGCAGTCGCTGGCAACTCAAAACTAATGACACCATTTAAGCACTCGATATCATAACTAAATGTCATTACTCAATATCATCACTAAATACTAGCCCTAAATGTCAGCACTAACACTGAGGAAGCTTTAAATGTATTACTGTACTTATCAATCACCCTTAGGTGAAATTGCCTTAACGGCAAACGACAATGGCTTAAGCGCACTGGCTTTTCAAACCGGAAAGTCACCAATTACACTGGCCGGTTTGACTGAAGATAAAACTAAGTTCAAGCAAGTCATCCAACAATTAACTGAATACTTTGACGGTGACAGAAAACACTTTGATCTACCGCTAGCGCCTACTGGTACCAATTTTCAACAGCAAGTTTGGCAAGCCTTAATGCAAATACCTTGTGGCGAAACCAAAAGTTATGGCTGGATTGCCAAGCGTATTAATAATGAAAAAGCGGTTCGCGCGGTCGGTAGCGCAAATGGCGCAAATCCCATAGCGTTAATCGTGCCCTGTCATCGTGTTATTGGTAGCAACGGAAAATTGACCGGTTATGCCGGTGGTTTGGCATTAAAGGCAAAACTGTTGATGCATGAAGGGGCGCAATTTAGGGTTTGATACTGATTAACGATTTAATCTTTTTTACGATACATATACAAAGGGATCTCGGCTTCAAATCCTAACTTTTCATATAAAGGTAAACCCGCCTGAGAAGCTTGTAAGCTGAAAAAGTGCGCACCGCTTTGCTTAGCATAGGCAATTAAGTGCTGCATCATCTCCTTCGCTAAACCTTGAGCACGAAAAGCAGGTAGCGTCGTCATTTGGTGCAAGCCAATGGTATCACCGGTTTTATGTAGAATGGCAGTCACGGCAATGTCTTGGCCAATTTTTAGCGACAGCAGGGTATTATTTACATTTTCAGCCAATGTTTTGATCACATTAGCGTCAATCTCATAATTAAAACCTAATCCACAAGCAAAAGCCCAGCGAGTAAAATCAGTTTCAAGCGTTACCCGTGGCGATAAACTAGCAGTTAAGATAGTATCTAGCTTTAAATTCATCAATGTTAGGTGAGAACGAGTAAACTGCTCTGTTTTAATATCATCAATACTGAGCCATACTTTTTTACCTAGCTGATGAGGAGTAAGCTCAGCAGTAGCACTAAAGCCAGCTTGCCAATATTTATTAGGCCAACGGGTATGACAAACATAGTCACCCTCAATGCGATAAGGCATGGTTAACAAAAAACTATCCAGGTTCGCAATGTTTGCGCTAATTAATGCCTTCATTTTGCTTCCTTATTAATTAAAATCAAACCAGCAATCATCATTATAATCTCAAGTGATTTTTGCCCATCAACTTGCTTGACCAGACGTTCAAAAAAACCAAAGTGGCTGATAGTAAAAAAGATGTTGAGTTAATTAAAGCTATGGCTGATAAAGCGCTAAGTGAAATAGTAAAATAGTAAAAGCCGAAGATAAAACATCTACCCTTGCAAATCAATTAAACACGGTAACTGATGCTTTGATTAAAGGTATAACAGAGCACCAATAGCATTAGAATAAACTCTAATGGTTAGCAAATCTCGGCTCATTCACATCCATGTGATCGCAACATAGCCGACATACTGTAGATAAAAATAGGAAGTTTAATCGCTTGCTATTTTTATTTTTTCATATTGAAAACGCTAAAAACGTCAGGGCAATTTATAGCCTTTTTGTTAAATAAACAGCGGAAGAAATAGCGCTATTAAAAATTTAACCGTGAGCCAATTTACTGTTATGATGTCGCTGATATTTAACAGAGATACTAGAGTATAGTTTTGGAAATAATTGCACTTATCGCGGTTTTATTTTTAGCTTGGCTAATTTGGCAGCTTCGGCGGGCTAAGCACTTCACCAAATTTAAACGTCAAATAATACAAGAGCTAAAACCAAAAGTTATTGCCAATATTATTGAGGAAATGGCCGAAACACGTTCAGAGCTACATCCCAATACCACAGCCCATCAAGCAGCAACGATTAGTTATTGGAGCGCTTCTGCCGGCAGAGTATTACAAGCGGCATTAATGCGAGAAATTATTAACCAGCAATGGTTAATAGAAACCGGTAATTTGCGTAACAGTCAGCATTTATTTCATATTGAACAAGATAAACTACACCGCTAGAACTTGAATCACTTGTAGGTTGGACTTTAGTCCATCAGCTTTTAAAGTTCAGCTATCAGTAGTTGTCAGGGAAAATAGCTATCAGCTTTCAGATACAAAGAAACACCTGACTGTTTACTTTTTGAATATCACGTTATGCGTGTGCTGTGCGGTTGTCGGACTAAAGTCCGACCTACAAAACAATCGCCTAAATCTACATTATCTCCCGTAGGCTCTATGTAGGTTGGACTTTAGTCCATCAGCTTTTAAAATGCAGCTATCAGTAGTTGTCAGTGAAAATAGCTATCAACTTTCAGATACAAAAAAACACCTGTCTGTTTATCTTGTGAACATCACGTTATGTGTGTGCTGTGCGGTTGTCGGACTAAAGTCCGACCTACAAAACAATCGCCTAAATCTACATTATCTCCCGTAGGCCCTATGTAGAATGGACTTTAGTCCGTCAGCTTTTAAAATTCAGCTATCAGTAGTTGTCAGGGAAAATAGCTTTCAGCTTTCAGATACAAAGAAATACCTGTCTGTTTATCTTGTGAACATCACGTTATGCGTATGCTGTGCGGTTGTCGGACTAAAGTCCGACCTACAAAACTGCCCAAGATTACATTATCACCCGTAGGCTTCGATGTAGGGTGGACTTTAGTCCATCAGCCTTAAATATCAGCCACACTGAACTTCATAGATCACCCACAAAAAAAGAGCGTATTCGCTCTTTTTTTTTCACTGACAGTGTTATCAATAACTCGAAGTCATCACTCACTCAGTGTAGTAACCAACTGATCAAAATTAATCAAGTTTGGTAAATTGTAGATCCCAAACACCATGGCCCAGGTCTTGACCGCGGTTTTCAAACTTAGTTAACGGACGTGAATCTGGACGTGGTACATAATCATTGTTCACTGATAAGTTTTTAAAGCCAGGCGAAGATGTCATATCTTCTAACATGCACTGTGCGTAATTTTCCCAGTCAGTTGCCATGTGAAACACACCACCGACTTTCAGCTTTTGACGAATAGCCTCAACAAAACTGGCTTGCACAATACGGCGTTTGTGATGCTTTTTCTTATGCCAAGGATCAGGGAAAAATAATTGTACGGTCGTTAACGACTCAATAGGAATACAATCGGCTAAAACCTCGATAGCATCGTGCTCGTAAACTTTTAGGTTATTAACACCCTCTTCTTGGGCTAAGCCAATACAAGCGCCAACACCTGGACGGTGAACTTCAACACCAATAAAGTTAAGCTCAGGGGAATTTTTAGCCATTTCAACTAAAGATTTACCCATGCCAAAACCAATTTCGAGCACAATAGGGTTGTCATTACCAAACAAAACTTTAGGATCGATCAATCCGTCTTGATGTTTCAATCCCATCGTATCCCAAAACTGCTCTAACGCTTTTGCTTGGCCATTAGTAAGGCGGCCTTCGCGCTTGACAAAGCTTCGTACTTTTCTAATGTACTTGCCTTCTTGTTCTGCTTGTTCAACGGTTTTATGGCTTCTGTCTATCATAATGCTATCTATTATTTACTTACGTCATCAAAATTGGGGCGCACATTATCCTTGTTTAATGACTAAAATTCAATCACCGCATAATGCCTATCAAGATCTAATTGTACGCCCGTAAAGTTATTTAACCTTAGTTCGGGTTAATATCGTTTGTTAAGGACTACTCTGCCCACCAAACGTCGTATAATGGGCCAACAGTCACTGAGCTTGCGCCATTATCTGTTAACCACTTTTCTACTAATTGGCGATGTGCTTCTGTACATTTACCCAGTTTTTGAGTACAAATTAAACCATGCCACAAAGTATCACCTTCACCGCCAAAACCTAAGCCGTTTGGATCTATGGTTTCATCGAAAAATTTAGTTAAAAATGCATCAACTGTTTCATTGTCAGCGCCTTCATCTAGTTGCCAAGCAATATCAAAACCTAGTTCTTGGTACTCATCAACACGTAATTTTTTACGTAAACGATCACTACGATTTTTTGCATCTATTTTCATCTTTCATTCCTTACAGTTAGGTTTAAAGCAAACACGATAGCCGTTTCACTTTAAGGTGCAGTTTCAGAGCTAAGCTCCTTACACGCAAGCCGATAAAGGGTAGTCTTCGGCGATATGAGTTTCGACAATATAACCACTATTCTCTTAAATCCATACCAGGTAGCTAACCCTTTCTCGATTTGCTGAAATCTACAGCTTGAAGTGGAGCGGGTATATATTAACTAACTGCGAGAGGATAGAGGCAATAGAAATTTTTGCAATGAAAATTTCAGCTTTATTCGCTACACTGTCGCCAATATGACAAATAAAACTACTATCTCAGCCAAATCTGCGCAACAATTTAGCGACCAAGTATTATCATGGTTTCAGTTGCAAGGCAGAAAACACTTGCCGTGGCAGCAAGACAAAACCCCTTATCGAGTTTGGATTTCAGAAATTATGCTGCAGCAAACGCAAGTAGCAACCGTGATCCCATACTATTTAAGATTTATGGAAAGCTTTCCTAACATTATTGATTTAGCCAATGCCGATGAAGATAGCGTGCTACATCACTGGACCGGGCTTGGCTACTATGCACGAGCACGAAACTTACACAAAACAGCAAAAAAAATTCGTGACGACTATCAAGGTGATTTTCCTGAAAATATTGACGAGGTAATCGCGCTTCCTGGTATCGGACGCTCTACTGCAGGCGCAGTATTAAGCTTAGCCTTAAACAAACATCACGCCATTTTAGACGGCAATGTAAAACGGGTTTTAGCCCGCTGCTATAAAGTACAAGGACATACTGGCCAAGCCATTTATGAAAAAACCTTGTGGCCCATTACCGATGCATTAACACCAAAACTTGGCGTGGCGCAGTTTAACCAAGCCATGATGGATTTAGGCGCTATGGTTTGCACACGCTCTAAGCCCAAGTGTGACATTTGTCCGCTAAAAAGCAGTTGTTTAGCTCAAGCTAGCGATGAACAAGCAAATTATCCACAAAAGAAACCGAAAAAAACCATACCAGAAAAACACACTATTATGGTGATACCACGTATTGCTCAGCAAGTATTAATGGAAAAACGCCCTCCAGCAGGAATTTGGGGCGGCTTATGGTGCTTCTTAGAATTATCAGACCTTGACCAACTACCGCATTTATTAGCCGAGTTAAACCTAAAGCAAACAGCAACATTTGCCTTAGATAAGTTTCGCCATACCTTTAGCCACTTTCATCTCGACATAGAAGCCATAGTGATAGATTGTGAAATGTTACCGGCAAAAGAAATTAGCGAAAATAGCACATTGCAATGGTACAATTTAGCCACAGTCGCATCAGTTGGTTTAGCCGCATCGACACAAAAATTAATTAAACAGCTTGAGCAACTTCCTGTTTAATTTATATATGCATTTATTCATCCCTTAGACAAAAAGAGACCTTATTATGAGCCGTACCGTTTTTTGCCAAAATTTACAAAAAGAAGCCGAAGGCCTTGGCTTTCAACTTTATCCAGGCGAAATAGGCAAACGTATTTTTGATAACATTTGTAAAGAAGCATGGGGTCACTGGCAAAAAAAGCAAACCATGCTGATAAACGAAAAGAAAATGAATATGATGAACCCTGATGACCGCGCATTTTTAGAATCAGCCATGGTCGCCTATCTCTTTGAAGGTAAAGAACCTGAAATCGAAGGCTTCACACCAGAGAAAAAATAATTACCTAAAAATAATGACCTAATAAGGGGATAAGTTAAAATATATCCCCTTTTTTTCTGCCGTTTTTTAGTTAACACCTGACTGATAAATTTTTTATTGCCGGCTTTCGCCACAAAGTTGATTGTTGCAGCCACTGTTAATGTATTTTTTTGATTTATTTCTTATATTTTTTTCTTTACTACTTAATAGTCCCTAGCCTATTTACCCGCCTATTATTAATAAACAACTTTTTTATCGCACCTCTACAGCATTTATCCTGATTACTCATGACACTGCATAAACAAATTAATGACGATATTACCGATTAGAAATAGCAAGATTCAGCCTAAATTGCTCCATAAAAGCACAATACGTTGAAAAAAACGGCAAACAAACATTTATTTAAAAAAAAGGGTTGACGGGGTAAACGAAAAACAGTTTAATACGCCCCGTCTTCAAGGCACAGCCAAGAAGACAATGTACAGAGCAATCATTATGATTGTTAATGTGCCTCGATAGCTCAGTCGGTAGAGCAGAGGATTGAAAATCCTCGTGTCCC
This sequence comes from Colwellia sp. MB02u-9, assembly GCF_014077085.1. Taxonomy (NCBI): domain Bacteria; kingdom Pseudomonadati; phylum Pseudomonadota; class Gammaproteobacteria; order Alteromonadales; family Colwelliaceae; genus Colwellia; species Colwellia sp. MB02u-9. The sequence continues at coordinate 17,099 of NZ_JACGVF010000099.1, read as the reverse complement.
TGGTTCGATTCCGGGTCGAGGCACCATTTACACTTTTAGCTTTTATTAAGTTAAATGTAGAATCAACAAGTTCCGATGTTGATTCGGTGCCAAGATAGTTAGTTCAATAGAATATAATTATCGCACACGTTCTTCGTGTGCCGACTTAGCTCAGTTGGTAGAGCAACTGACTTGTAATCAGTAGGTCGCCAGTTCGACTCCGGCAGTCGGCACCATTCATAACGAAGCCTCAACAGCAATGTTGAGGCTTTTTTATTGCCTAAAATAAACTGACACTGATTGAATCAGTAGCTCAAATAAGCAAAACAGACGGCACAATTCCTTTGCAGTAGGCATCAAGCCCTAAGCTCGGTTAGAGCTTTTTTGTTGCTATAAAATAGTCGAATGCTAGAGGTGTTTCATTAATACCAATAAACTCCCCTATCCCATCTATTCTACGTCCTATTCATGAATTAACCCTAAGGGTAGCAAGGTGTTAGAAAGTCTCTAATACACAGCTTTTAGCATGCCACCTGACTAAGGCTGTCATTTAAATTTAGCAGTAAGAACCTGCAAGTTGGTGTCATGCAGATTTATTAAAATAGCCCTTTATTAATAAAGTGATCCTAGCTAGATGTTTTCCACCCTACTTGCCAAGCCGTTGAATTTTAGTTGAGTTTATTGCGGGAAATAGGCACAAGTTATTATGGTTGGCCTGATAAGTTTCTCTGATAAGTTCCTAAGTGCTATCTGGGCTGATGTTTCGCTGTGCTATATTTTTTATAATATGCTTGTATAAGTTGATTTTTTGGTATAAAAATCACAACAATCGTCTTTTTGCACTCTACGATGAGAGAAAGGAATGATTATGACCAATATCGATTAGGAATATAAATGGAAGCAAATAGCGTTACCGTCCGTCATTTAACCTTGCAAGATATGACAGAGCTTCGACAAGCGAGTGAATCAGTTTACCTTAATAAAGAATTAGCAACCTGGAATGAATCTACGGTAAAAGCTTTATTAACTAAATTTCCAGATGGGCAAATCTGTGTGGTGGTTGATGGCGTTGTAGTCGGTTGTGCCTTTTCATTAATCATTGAATATGCTGATTTTGGTGATGAACATACTTATGCTGAAATCACGAGCGATATGACTTTTGATAATCATGATCCCAAAGGTGACTCTTTGTATGGTATTGAGGTTTTTATTCACCCTAGTTACCGTGGGTTACGTTTGGCTAGACGTTTGTACGATGCGCGTAAAGAACTTTGCGAAAACTTGAATTTGCGCGCTATTGTCGCGGGCGGTCGTATGCCTAACTATGCACAGCATGCTGACAAAATGAGTGCAAAGCAGTACATTGAAAAAGTTAAAATTAAAGAATTATATGATCCGGTATTAAGTTTTCAGCTTGCTAATGATTTCTATGTCCGCAAGTTACTGACCGGTTACTTATCAGGTGATAAGGAATCAATGGAATATGCCACGTTACTGGAATGGCCAAATATTTTTTATACTAAATCGGTAAAGCTGATCAATGCCCCACGCTCAGAAGTGCGTTTAGGTTTAGTACAATGGCAAATGCGTTCTATGAAAAGCATTGATGATTTATTTGAACAAATGGAATTTTATGTCGATGCAGTCTCAGATTACAAAAGTGACTTTGTCTTGTTTCCTGAATTGTTTAATGCGCCTTTGATGGCCGAATTTAATCACTTACGTTTAACTGAAAGTATTCGCCGGTTGGCGGAATATACTGAACAAATTCGTGATAAATTTATCGAATTTGCCATTAGTTACAATATTAATATTATTACCGGTAGTATGCCGTTTTTTGTTGATGGCAATCTTTATAATTCTGGTTTTTTGTGTCGTCGTGATGGTTCATGGGAACGTTACGATAAAATTCATTTAACGCCAGCAGAAGTGCGTAGCTGGTCTATGGTGGGTGGTAAAAATCTTAAGGTGTTTGATACTGACTGTGGCAAAATTGGTATCATGATTTGTTATGATGTCGAATTTCCAGAGTACTCGAGAATACTGGCCGATCAAGGGATGAATATTTTGTTTGTGCCCTTCTTAACCGACACCCAAAATGGTTACACCCGAGTACGTCACTGTGCGATGGCAAGAGCGATTGAAAATGAGTGCTATGTCGCCATTGCTGGCGCAGTAGGTAATTTGCCCAAAGTGAATAATATGGATATTCAATATGCGCAATCTGCCGTCTTTACGCCGTCTGACTTTGCTTTCCCCACTACAGGTATTAAAGCGGAAGCAACACCCAATTCAGAAATGACCGTTATCGTCGACGTAAATTTAGATTTATTAAAGCAGTTACATAGTCATGGCTCTGTACATACCATGCGAGATAGACGTCATGATTTGTATAGCATTACCGAGCATGACAAAGCTTAGTTGGTCAGTTGGTTATCGATAGCATACATTAGCTACTTGAAAATCTGTCGGTTCAAAGCACCTGAAATCGAATCTAACGCTTCAGGTGCTGATTTGAAATATAGCGACTATTTTGTGGGGAAAGTTTTCGACAAAATAGCCGAATTTAGTCTGACGCCTAGATGGGCGATATTTGAAAGTTTACTCTGACACTGCCCCTAAATTTGCGTTAACAACCTAGCTGTTTTTATCAGTGAGTGTTGGCTTAATTTCATGCTTAATTTCATGCTTATTTTCGCACGACTCATATCAATTACCCCCAATAATAGAGGGATGCAGGGATATTCAAGCAGCTTAGCGATAAATATCCCACAAACACCTAGCACCTAATATCTAGCACCTAGAATTTAGAATTTATTTTCGTTTTGCGATCAAGAGTGCCGCCACAATTAACAGTGATCCTATGGCAAGCCTGAGCAGTTCTTCTGGTGATCCGCCCTTAGCTTCACCAAAAATAAATAAGGAGGCAAACATAGCCAGTGGCACAACCGCATTGTTAAACGTGGCTAATACCCCGACACTGGTTTGGGTTGCGCCTTTATTCCAAAAGAAGAAACCAAGCCCTGAAGCAATGAAGCCCATATAAACTAAAACCAACCACTGCGTTGGTGTTGCATCTAAAGGAATAGGAGGCTGCGAAGAAATTAACAGGGTAGCTATGCTAGTAAAAACCGCCGCACCTAGGTATAAAAAACCAAATACAGAGCTGTCACTAATATCTGGTCTGTCTTGTTTCCAATCACGATAATAAACTTGTCCAAAAGCAAAAGCCATATTGGCTATTTGCATCAGGAAAAACCCTAACCAAATTTCGCTTGAGTCTATATCGTCCATTTTTATAACCGCGGCGCCAAAAACAGACAGTAGTGTCGCCACTAAATACCAAGGTGTAAAACAACGCTGTCGAAGATCGTTGATAATAACGATATAAAGTGGCGTAAACACGCTAAATAGCGCCACTAAATGAGATGGTATATAACGAAAAGCGGAAAGATAACAGGTATACATAACACCGTATTGCAGTGCGCCAAGCAATATCAGTTGCCATTTTTCCTGCCGGTTGGTGTTCGCTAGTTTTATAAAAGGCAGAAAAGCAATCAACGCAAATAATAGTCGGGTATCTGCTATTTGAAGTGGGTCAAGACCTTTGAGTGTGTTGCCTATAAGACCAAAAGAAAAAGCCCAAATCAGCGTAGGTATCACGAGATAAATCATTCAAGGTCTCTAATAATTAATGTTAGTTTATTCAATAGCTTTTGTTCAAATGCTACTGAGTAATAATTTGACCCCAGCCAATAAGCTGGGGCCGATGCAAGTACTTTTAACCATGTTACCAGTGGTAAGTAGCACTAAGCGTGTATTGTTCTCCGCGTCCAGGCGTACCTGGTACTTCTTCAAAAGATTCATCCCAAAGATTATCTGCTGCAAGCACAATATCTAAACCGTCAAACTGCGTAGGAGAAATCTTTACCGTAAGGTGGGTAAATAAAGCGTCGTCATCACCGTTTCTAAGGATATTTTCTTCTTGTTTGCGCCACTCGTTATCAACACGGACTTCAACAATGTCGGTTGGGTGCCAAATAAGCCCTAAGGTTACGCGGTGATCTGGGTAGTTCAAGGCATAAAAGCTAGCATCGATATCCGCAGCACCATAATTTTCAGACTTGTCAAAGAAGGTATAGCTAGTGATAATTTCTGCATGCTCAAAACGCTTTACCGCCAGTAGCTCTAAACCTAATGTATCGATATCAACCGGATTTGCCGAACGCGCAGAGCTTGAACTCAAGCTATAAGTCCAATCGGTTAAATCATCATCTTGTCGATAAAAAATAGCCGCATCAAGACGCCAAGTTTCTCGATCTAATGCCAAACCTAATTCAATATTTTTAGTGGTTTCTCGCTCAAGATCATAATTACTTCTGAATAATCCACCTTTATTACTGCCCCCTATAGCAGTATAACCTGCCACTTGACTCGCTTCTGCATAAGAGAAATAAAGTGTTTGTGAGCTGTCATCAGCATTGATGATATTCCACGTTATATCACCAATTAGTGACACTTGTGAATCGTCGCGGTTAGTGTCGTCAAAAGCAGCACCAAGACGAACAGTTAACTGTTGATCCTCTTGTAGATCCATTCGATATTCAGGCAAAACACTGAGTTTGTAATAATGGCGAGAGGTAAAGTTATTTTCAAGCGTAGTTGATTCAATGCTGTCTGCTATAAACTGACTTGAGTAATTCAGGGCAAATGATGCTGTTTGTGCATGGCGACCAGAAACGGCTATCGATTTAACCTCAGTTTCATGAAAGGCTTGAAATACATCAGGGTTTTCACGCGAAAAAACATAATGGTCATTGTTACGACGAAAATAAGTGGAAATTTCAAAGCTGCTGTCTTGTGCATACTGCTGTTGATGATTAAGAATTAATAATCGCGTTTTAATATCTTCAGTTTCATTAACATTAAATGGCGTGTACATATTTGGCCAGCCAAAAAACTTTTCTTGAGAGCCAAAAAACAGATCAGTCTGTGATGATGGCCCAACTAACTGAATACGACCAGAAGCACGTTGAAAGTCGTGGTCACCATTCTCTATTGTACCGTCACTTTCAGAGCGAGAATATTCAGCTTCAGCACCGATAGTCCAATCGGTATAATCAGCCAATGCCATACTAATGCCACTGTGTACGCGTTGTAGATTAAAGTTATTATTACCTGCGCCAATTGAAGCACTACCTGCGGTTTTTATGGCTGTCCAGTCGCGCGAAACCGTGCCTACCGAGCTGTTAACACCGAGTAGAGCATTGTCTGCACCGGTCAGTATATTAGCGTTAGATAACATTTCCTGAGCAATAGGAATTTCAGCAAAGTAATGTCCGGTTTGCGGATCAAGTAAGGTCGCGCTACCCACCCTAAAGCCAGTATTTTCGAAAATACCACCACGAATAGTTACATCGGCTTGAGCTTCTGCCATATTGCGCGACTGTAGGTCAACGCGCGGATCATATTCTAGGTTTGAAACTGGCGAACCAAAGGTGCCCACAGGTTTAGTATTAGCCGTGGTTGAAGCCTCAATCGTAATTCGCTCAATATTATTACTGACTTTTTTACTTACATCATTAGTTACATCATGAGTATCGTCGGCTGCCGATGAAAAGCTTGATAGGCTAAATAATAAAACGGGCAAAGCAATTGGTACAACTCGAATCATGTTAATCTTCTCTATTTACACTGTTTGATCTTTAAGTAAAAACGATTTTATGTATTCCCTAACTCACCCAACTATATAACCCAGTAGCAGAAAGAGCTATTGCTCATCTTTGTGCTAACAATAGGATTAAACATATGGGAACAACCAAACGAAAATATCGTAAGATAAAGTTGAGGTTTATTTGAAAGGTAGTAATCGTTACGTGAATCAGTATTATATCTTAGCGGGTAAAATATTACACATGGTAACCATGCTCAACTGATAACGGTTTACAACTGGGTATATAACAAACACACTTAGAACAAACAGCGCAGTATAAATATATTAGTAAAAAACAGAGCAGTAACAATTTACTCGCTATTGCCATAATCAATAACATAACGCATAAAACTTAATTCACCTCTTATAAAGGCCAACAAGTGATAAAACCACAACAACATATTAAGCAGGCTAACAGGACACAAGAAATTGTTTATTTCGCCGGCGGTTGCCTTTGGGGTGTGCAAGAATTTATGAAGCACTTACCTGGCATTTTTACCACAGAAGCAGGTCGAGCTAATGGCTTAACCGATTGCACCAACACTAGTTATGATGGCTATGCAGAGTGTGTGAAAGTAACCTTCTACCCAAGCGCTGTTAATCTTGATGAGCTAATAGGTTACTTTTTTGAAATTATTGACCCTTACAGTGTCAATAAGCAAGGCGAAGATATTGGTAAAAAATACCGCACCGGCATATACAGTCAACACACTAGTCACCTCAAAACGGCTATCGAGTATATTGCCCGCCACGACGATGGCGATAAGATGGTGGTTGAAGTTTTGCCACTGCTTAATTATGTGAAAAGCGATGAAGAACATCAAGAAAGATTAACTCGCTTTCCTGATGATTATTGTCATATTCCTAAGCAGATATTACATAAATACAAGTAGCGTTAAAAATAACCTTATGCCAATATTTAGCTATTCAGACAAAGTGCTACCTTAATTTAAAAACATCATGTATAAACCTAAAAAATGATGGCATTTATTTCAAGGTTCACAGGTTTAGCCTGCGCTAGTGACAAATTTAAAATCATCACTAGCCCTAAGAATGCAACATCAAGTTAATTCATAGTCGACTCATAAGCCCGACAATATATCCGCAAAAAAGCGGCTGGCTTTAAGGGCTATCCACTTAGCCCAACCGACCACTGTATGTTGTGTTTACTAGATTTAACCTCTTCGATCACTTATGCCACTTTGCTGACCTAAATAATAGATTAAAATCACCCTGTTTTATGTTCACTTTGATACGATTATAGTTCTCCACAGATATAAAAACGCATTAATTTGACTATAAGTATTACCAATTAATCGAATAATCTGACTGGCAAAAATGCCACCACAGCGTTCATTCGTCATCAAACTGTTAATGCTAACTTTGTGGCTAAATTGACTATGTCACTATAAACGAACTAAACTTCGATGACCCTTTATTTCCAAAGGGGCGTTTTAAGTCAAAGTGAGTTGACCAATGAAAACACTTTTAATTGTAGCGCATGCTCCTTCAGAAAATACGCAATTAATGGTTGAAGCGATATTGAAAGGTGCACAGCATTCTGATATTGAACAGGTTAAAACAAGCTGGATACCACCTTTAGAAACTACACCTGAGGATGTATTAGCATGTGATGCGATAATTTTGGGGACGACTGAAAATCTCGGTTATATGAGTGGAGCTTTGAAAGATTTTTTTGATCGCTGCTATTACCCTTGTCTGGAAGTAAAGCAGGGATTGCCTTGTGCGTTATATGTTCGTGCTGGGAATGATGGAACTGGTACTTGTCGGGCAGTCGAATCGATCTGTACAGGTTTGCGTTGGAATTGGATTCGACCACCATTAGTGTGCCGTGGTGGCTGGCAATCAACGTTTCTTGACCAGTGTGAAGAACTAGGTATGACAATGGCTGCCGGACTTGATATTGGAATTTATTAATTCGCCTTTTACATTGCAGAGGTCATAGATTTCATAGCATCATCCAACCCGATTGAACATCACCATGACTGACTCCTGAGCCACCATTGCGGTCATAGGATATTAGTTAAGCCTTACGACAACTGATAGCCATTACCTGACATTAGTTTTTGAGTTAATAACAGCAGATCAGAGATTCTAAAACTTCCTTTTTCATTCAAAATTCACATCCATTCACAACTAAAATTATGACTAAAACTTTTGCATGGCGTTAGATCTCAAATCCCCAAAGCAGACATTGGAATTATTTAAGTTTTGAATAAATATAGAGTATTAAGTCTAAGGCACTAACGCCCCATAGCACCATACAAAGGTAGGTTTATATTAGCAAAAGATTACTCTCTAATTAAAAACATAAGGTTTATGACTGTTTTGAGGAGGTAAAATAAACGGTATTTGTTCATTCAACTTCATGAATTCATTTAAGGTAAGTGACAAGGATTTTGATGATATATAGCTAATACAAGAAATTCCTCTCCTATTTTAAGCGACTTATATCGCACTATTTAGATTAGTAATATCGGTTAAGTTAATAGCATCATATCGATTTTCGGGTTTCGGTTTGCCAAAATAATATCCTTGAAATACATCACAACCAAGCTGGGTTAAGAACTGAACTTGATTTAAGTTTTCAACACCCTCAGCGATAACAATCATCCCTAGAGTATGTGCTAAATCAATGATTGCTTTGATAATTAAATCGGTACCTTTATCAGTATTAATCGCTCTAACAAAAGAGAGATCTATCTTGATGGTATCAATAGGCAATTTTTGTAAATAACTCAGTGAAGAATAACCCGTACCGAAGTCATCAATCGAAATTTTAACGCCTAACTCATGAATGTCGTTTAATAATGTAGTGGCATATTCTTTGTTTTCCATCAATGCTGTTTCTGTCACCTCAAGCTCGAGTAAACTTGGTGCAAGCCCTGAACTTGTTAGGTTTTTTTTGAGAGTATTAATAAAGTCTTTACTTGTTAATTGTTTTACCGAAACGTTTACCGCCATTGATTTTTGTAAGTGAGGTGCATTATTTTTATTCCAAAGTACAGCTTGCTCAATAGCCTGTTTCAATACCCAATTGCCGATAGTGATAATTTGCCCGGTATCTTCTGCGATAGGAATAAACTTATCTGGACCTATGACTCCTATTTTCGCACTGTTCCAGCGTAATAACGCTTCCATTCCTATAATGACATTGGATTTAACATCGACCTTAGGTTGGTAATGCAATTCAAATTCATTATTTTCAATAGCATGGTGTAAACCTTGTACTATCGATAAACGCATCAACATTTTCTTCTGCATTTCAGCATTATAAAACTGAAAACCATTACGAGCTTCTTTGGCTTTATACATGGCGATATCTGCTGATTTATTTAATTCAGCACAGCTTTCACCGCAGCTAGGGTAAGTGGCAATACCTATGCTGGCTGTCGTTCGTATTTCATCATCAAGATATTTAGTAATAACATTAATTTTCTTTAATATTTCTTGGGCGACGACTCCGGCATCTTCAGAACAAGTAATCGTTGACAAAATAATGGCAAATTCATCCCCGCCCATACGTGCAACAATATCACTATTACGCAAGCAATCCTTTATATTATTAGCAACAGATTTTAATAATATGTCACCCGCATCATGACCTAAGGTATCGTTGATTTCTTTAAAATTATCAAGATCTAAAAATAAAATGGCAAAGATACTTTTATTTCGAACCGCCGAATTAAGTACCGATAATTCGTAACTTTGAAAGTGAGCTCGGTTAGGTAATTTAGTTAAGGTATCAGTTGTCGCTAATCGATACATTTCATCGTGGGCGGCATTCAAATCTAGAAATATTTTTACTTTACTGATTAATATATGTGATGAAATGGGTTTTATTAGGTAGTCTACCGCCCCAGTATCGTATCCCTGTTTTACAAAAATTTCATCCTTATTAACCGCCGTAAGGAATATAACGGGTATGTGTTTATAGTTATCATTTGAATGTATGCAGGTCACGGCTTCAAAGCCGCTCATATTAGGTAAGTTTACATCCATTAAAATTAAGAAAAAACTGTGGTTTACCACCGCTTTTAACGCGTCTTCACCAGACTCGACCGTAATAATATTGATTTCTAATTCTTGTAATATACGTTTAGTTGAATGCAAATTTTTAGGGTTGTCATCTACAACAAGCAAATTTGGTCGTGGCGCTTGTGCCTTGCCATCAATGTTATGGACCATTGCAACATTCCTTAAGGTATTGACCAATTTTATCAATCGATAACACGTGATCGGCTCCTGCAATTGTTATTGCTCGCTCAGGCATGGTAGAAAACCCTGCGGTAGCGGGGTTTTCTACTATGGCTAGTCCGCGTAATTCTCTAACTTTCTTTAAACCATTACTCCCATCATAATTGGCACCGGTAAGAATAACGGCAATTAATTTATTTTTAAAAACATCGGCAGCACTTTCAAACAACACATCAATAGAGGGACGGGAATATTCCACTTTAGGATCACGTGATAGTGAAAAGCTTTTATCTGCCTCTATTTGCAGGTGGTATCCTGATGGGGCAACATAAATGGTTTGTGGTTTAATCACTTCATTAAACTCAACGTCTTTTACTTGCGTTGTAGTCATGTTATTTAACAGGTTTGATAACATATTTTCGTGCTCGTCTTGTCGATGTTGTACAATAATGACAGGGGTTTTTAACGATTGATCAAAGTGAGGTAAAATACGATTTAATGCGTGTAAACCTCCAGCAGAAACACCAATAACAATAGCTTCGTAGTTGTTCATGTTATCTCACTTGATAAATTCTTGCTTTACTAGAAACCGCAGTAAGTTTAGAATTTATTTCCGAATAATCAATACTTTCTTTATCACCTAATAGTAAAACCCCTCTCGGCATTAAACTGTCATAAAACAAGGTAAATACGCGGTTTTGTAAGGTTTTATTAAAATATATCAGTACATTGCGGCATATTATTAGATTCATTTCACCAAATGCTTGATCAACCCCCATATTATGATGACTAAAAGTAATGCGTTCAGTTAATTCACGACTAAATTTGGCTACATCGTATTTAACATCGTAATATTCTGATAACGAATATTTACCCCCCGCATCTAGGTAATTTTTACTATAACGTTGCATCTTTTCAAGTGGATAAATGCCTTTTTTAGCAATATCCAAAGAATGATTGTTAAAGTCTGTGGCGTAAATACGAGAATATTTAAGTAGACCTTCTTCTTTAAGTAATATTGCCATGGAGTAAACTTCTTCACCAGTAGCACAGCCGGCATGCCAGATATTAATTTGTGGGTGAATACGCAACTGCGGAATGATTTTTTCTTTAAATATCTTAAAAACCCATGGGTCACGAAACATATCAGTTACTGTGACCGACATACCTTTTAGGAATTTATCCAAAAAGTTATCTTGATATAATACTTTAGGTATCAACTCAGAAATATGCTCGCAATTACAGGCGCTAGCGAGGTTTTGAATTCTTCGTTTAATACTCGCACGCGAGTAATCCTTAAAATTGTAACCGTAACATTTATCAATTAAGTCAAGTATGGTATCTAACTCAAATTCTTCTATATCATGCGGGTTCATTTTTTAAATAACCAGACTTTTAACATGGAACATAACTTGTCAAAATCAATCGGTTTAGTGAGGTAGTCAGTTGCCCCTGCTTGAATGCATTTGGCGCGATCTTGCGGCATGGCTTTAGCTGTTAAGGCTATAATAGGCACATCTTTATAAAGGGGGTCTTGTCTTATTTTTTTCATTGCCTCATAGCCGTCCATCACTGGCATCATAATATCCATTAATATTAGTTCAATATCATTATGCTGGACTAATTTATTCAGTGCGGTTTGGCCATTGTCAGCTTCATAAATGGTTAAGCCTAATCGTTGCAAGTTTTTTGATAAAGCAAAAGTATTGCGTATATCATCATCAACCAGTAATACTTTTCGCCCGGTTAGTAGCTTGCTTTCATCATGAATATTGTAGATGGATTTTTTCTGGGTAGAGGATAAATCTTTACTCATACTATGCATAAACATTAAGGCTTCATCTAATAGTTTATCTGGTGAAGCCGCATCTTTTAAAATTAAACTAACCGAGTGTTTGTTAAGTTGACTGCGCTGTTCATCATCGAGTTCTGCGCCAGTAAAGACAATAACAGGGGTCTTTTTAATACTAAGGTTATCAGCTAATATGTCTAAAAAATCAAAACCACTGATATCGGGTAAGCCTAAATCAAGAATAATACAGTCAACCTCATTATCATGAAGGTATGTAAGGGCGCCATTACCGCTATTAATGCTAGATGTTTTAATGCCCTTGTTTTCAATGAGTTGACTAATGGCGTGCCTACTATTCTCGTCATCTTCGATGATGAGAATTTTTCGTATTTCCCCGGAATTGATATATTCAATATCTTGTAGTAATTTTTCTATATCGTCTGCGTCTACCGGCTTTTGTGCAAAACTACGAGCGCCCATTTTCAGTAGCTCGGTATCTTCTTCTGTACCGGTAATGATATGAACTGGGGTATGTTTGGTCGATAAATGGAACTTCAATTGTTCCAATACCTCTTTACCGGATAAGTCAGGTAAACCCAGATCAAGAAATATGCCTTTAGGTTTATATTCAAACGCTTTATACAAGCCATTTCTACCATCAGTGGCTACGAGGCCTTTATAACCATAACCGCGCACCATTTTTAATAAGGTTTTAGCAAATGCTTCATCATCTTCAATAATCAAAATAACATTATCACCTTCACTGATGTTATGACTATCATCCCCCATGAGGCTTTCAACGTTATTAATGGGGGTGGTCTCTATAAGACTTTGTTGTATTTCAATTATTGGTTCATTTACCAAAGAGGGTGTGGTGTAGTTGTTTATCGTGTGCTCTGTCGTATTCGACAGTGCAGCATTAGCAATAGGTAAATATAAGGTGAAAGTAGAGCCTTGCCCTGGAATACTACTGAGTTGTATTTCACCACCAAGCAGGTGTGCTAATTCTTTAGAAATGGTTAAACCTAAACCAGTGCCGCCATATTTTCTGCTGGTTGAACCATCAGCTTGTTGGAAGGCTTCAAATATTTCGCGTTGTTTATTAGCAGCAATACCGATGCCTGTATCAGTTACTGAAAGTGCCACTGCACTCGTTGGCTGTAAGTTAGCATGTAAAAAACGAACATTATTGGGAACATTCTTAATGGTAAATTCAATAGTACCTGAAGGGGTAAACTTAAAAGCATTTGATAAAAAGTTTTTTAATATTTGCTCTAAGCGTTGCTGATCCGAAATAATCGTTGCCGGCGCGTCATCGTCTCGTGTCACAGTGAAGGCTAATGCTTTATCTTTTGCACTTGGGGAAAATAAATTCTGTAGGTTTTTACAGATGTGATCTAATGTAACTTCCTCATTTTGAAGTGTTAACTTGCCGGCCTCAACCTTAGATAAATCCATAATGTCATTTATTAAATGCAGTAAATCTGTACCGCCTTCATAAATAATCTTGATATCTTCAAGTTGCTCCTCATCCAGGTTGCCTTTAGGATTATCACTCAATGCTTTAGACAGTAATAAAAAACTATTTAGCGGGGTGCGTAATTCATGAGACATATTGGCGAGAAATTCAGACTTATATTTGCTGCTAACTTCAATAGCAGCGGCTTTCTCGGCGATATCCTCCGCTTGTTTTTGTAAATCTTTTTTCTGTTGATCTAACGCTGAATTTTTCTCTTCAAGCTGCTCATTAGTCGCCCTTAATTCTTCCGATTGTGATGCTAACTCTTCAGTTTGGCTTTGTGCATCTGCTAGTAAGTTATCAATTCTGTCTTTACCTTTACGCGCCTGTAAACCCGCCGCGATAGCTTGAGCTATCACTTCACAATATTTCAGGTGTGATGAAGTAAACTCGGTAACAGCCGCTATTTCAATGACGCCTACGACCTTGTTAGCAATAAGTAATGGGATCAATAACGCATTACTGGGTAAGGTGTCACCCAGAGATGAATTTATACGGGTGTAATGCTCCGGTAGATGAGTGATCGATAATATTTTTTTCTCAAAAGCAGCTTGCCCTAATAAACCCTCCCCCATTGTAATGCGATTATTGTCGCCTTTACGGTGAGTAAAAGCGTAGCTGGCTGTAAGGAAAAATTCATCTTGCTCATTTTCAGTATCATCAGCAAGCTCATAGAAAGTGCCTACTTGGCCATTAATGTATTGTGTGGTGTGGCTGATGATGGCTTCGGCGAGTTCTTTGGCATTTTTGACGTCACGAATAACTTTATTAATCTCTATTTGCCCTTGAGCTAACCATTCATTATCACTGTTTTTTAAGGTGATAGAGGCTAGCCTTTTGCTCATAACATTTAAAGACTGGGAAAGCACATCATGAGTACTACGTTCCACGATTTTTTGATCATAATTGCCGTTGGCAATGTTATTGGTGGTTTCGTTAACTTCTTGTAGTGAGACGTTAATAGCATTGATGTTGTCAATTAATTCACCAATTTCATCATCACGCTTTTTTTCAAGGCTAGAAGTTAAATCCCCTTTGGCGATACTTTTTAAATAAATGATGGCATCAGATAATGAACTGTTAATGGTATTGGTTAAAAAGAGTGCGATAAAAACGATAATAATAAGGCTAATGAGGGTTAAGGTAATGAGGAAGTTGCGAGCATCTTCAATGCGCTGGTCGTTAGCGGCTTTGTCGACATCTAAGTCCGATTCCGCCTTTTCAACAATGGCAGCCATTTGCTTTTGTGCTAAATCATTTAATTGACGCCCTTTACCAGTAGATAAATTGTACGCTTTGGCATTGGTATTAAGGAGGGTTAATTCTTGAACTTTGTTATATAACAGCTCATAATCGTTATAGGATTGAATAAAACGATTACCTAGTAATCGTCCTTCTTCTGTTAATAAAGGTTTTAATACTTCAAATAAATTACTGACTTCTTCTTTTCGTAATTTACCGGTAGCGATATATTCTTGCATTTCTTTTTGTGTTTTAGCCAAAATAAAGTTTTTTTCTGCCCGTTGCATTTCGGTTAAGGCTAAGGCTAATTGAGTACCTAGTTTTATTTTAACAGCAACTTTTCTTAATATTTCAATCTCTTTGGCGGCAACGGCTTCTAACTCATTTGAATCGGCAATTTTTTGTGCTGCTAATGCGGCGCGATCGAATGCTTCCCGTGCTTCGCCTTGTGATAGTTCTCTGGCATGTGTATTAGCGTTAACCCTTCCTAAGTTGTTTATTTTATTGCTTATTCTTAAGTACCCCCCCCAGGTTTTAGAAAACTTATCGAGTAATACATTACTTTCATCATCAACTAAGCTACGTAACAACTGACGACGTTGTTCCATATCTTCGGTGGTAAAGCGAATAAAATCGATATACTCATCAATCTCATCGGTATCTATTGATAATATAATATTTTTTTCAGCGCGTGATACTGCAATTACTCCTTGATTTATACGCGCCGCAAGTTTAATTTTTTGAGCGTTAAAACCGTTATTAACTTCATGTAATGAATTAACACCGTAATAAGCTGAAAAAACTAATAGCATGGAAAATAAAACAAAACTGACAAGGAGTTTAAATCGAATAGTTATACGCATCATGAACCTCAAATATTATTTGTTTGTCATTGAATACAGGTTAGTTGGCACGTTACCGGCAGAAAACCGTATTTTTCGCTTAAAGATAACTATGCCTAATAAGAAAAAAGGCATCTGTGATTAAATTATTGTTCAAGAAAGTGAATTCAGCCTGAAACTTTGTGATCCATAAACTACTATTATATTAAGAATTTATTCTATTTTAAATCAGACATCTATTTATTCTATTTTAAATCAGACATCTAAATGTATCTTTAGCACTAGAAGTGCGATATGTCAAGTAAGTCTTACCAAGTAAGATGCCGTCGTATATACGGCTTATTATTGAGAGAGCTACTCTCTAGCCTATGATGTTTGCGCACCTATTATTCTTTTTGCTATGGCAGTCTTTATGACTTTCGAGATAGACAGGTTTTAATAGGTTGGTCTTAACGTTTATGCTGAATTATTATGCTGCAATTAATTGTTGTTGCTCATGTTTACTTTCATGCCTGAGCATTGCCCAAGCTGTTCTAAGGGTTTTATTGGCCAGCGTAAGACATGTTCGCTTAATACCGATTCGCTTTACCAATTGAATTAGCCAGGCTTGCTTAACTTTTTTCGGTTCATCTGGCAAATGTGTAACTATTGACATAGCCACTTGATATAAAGCGGTTCTTAATTCTTTAACCCTACCTTTTTTATCAATACCCATCATGAATACTTTACCGCCAGAGCTATATTGTTTTGGTGTTAATCCAACGAAGGCTGAGGCCTCTCTGCCATTTTTAAACTGTTTTCCATTACCTATAGAAGAATAAAGCATACCAGCACAAACTTCTGCGACACCTTCTAATGCCATCAGTTGCTTGCATGGCTTTATTTGACGAACTATCGAGTTTTTAGCTTTTTCAAGTTTAGATATTGTGCCCACAATTGATAATGTAGATATCAGGCAAGTAGGAAGCGCATTGTTTTCTTCAAACGTATCTTCAATAACCTTTCTTAGTCTAGCAGCCCCTTTAGCACTAACAATGCCATATTCGTATAACATTGCCCGAATGTGGTTACTTAATGATGTGATATTCCTAGAAAGAAAAATACGAATAGCTTCAAGAGATTGAAGTGATTGTTGCTCTTCATTTTTAGGCTTACTGTATTTTAATCCTATTTGCATAGCAGCGTTTGCAATAGCAAGCGCATCATTTGCATCTGTTTTATGACCTTCGAGAAACCCTTTTACTTTTTTAGGGCTGATGATACGCACATCATGACCGAATGATTCGGCTAACAGCCCCCAATAATGGCTACTAACATAACCTTCAATACCAACAATCGAAGGTGATGATTTGGCTAATCTCTCTTTTAATTTTTAACGACTGACCATTTTATTACTGACTAATTCACCATGTTTGCTAATAACACAGATTTGAAGTACGTTTTTTGCTAAATCAATACCGATAACATTAAATTTTAACATTGTATGCTCTCCTGAATAGTTAGCTAAAACATAGCTTAAGGGAGTAAAGTCCATAAATCGCTATGTGCCCCGAATCGCCATAGAATCATAGAATTTAATACCGAAAATCAAATTAATCTAATGTCCGCTCTACGCCCTGAGACCTTTAACAAGCTTTTTCTTTAAAAAGTAATGGCGAATTTCTGTCGATCAACGCTTTTAAATACTTGGCTTCATTGTATGGCTCTTTAGTTTTCCAGCATCGAAATACGATCCGTATCCACTTAAATGCTAACGAACGCACAGCTGCCTGGTGAGTATTGCCTTTTTCCCTT